>WLOB01000222.1 GCA_009699505.1 Actinomycetota bacterium
GCGACGCCGCCGGGGCCGTAGCCCTCGTACATCACGTTCTCGTAGCTCGCGGCGTCCGCGCCGGCGCCGGTGCCCTTGTCGATCGCCCGCTGGATGTTGTCCTTGGGCATGGACGCGTCCTTGGCCTTCTGGACGGCCAGCGCGAGCGACGGGTTGCCGACGATGTCGCCGCCGCCGTCCTTCGCCGCGATCGTGATGTGGCGGCTGAGCTTCGTGAACATCTTGCCGCGGCGAGAGTCGACGATCGCCTTCTTGTGCTTGATGCTCGCCCATTTGCTGTGCCCCGACATGGTCCGAGCCTAGCGCGCGTGCCGCGCTCAGCGGACGGCGGCGAACGCCCGGGCGTAGAGCTCGAGCGTGCGGGCGGTGTGCTCCGGGACCCCGAGCCCGCGGACCGCGGAGCGGCAGCGGGCCGGGGTCGCGGGGTCCTCGGCGAGCTCGAGCGCACCGAGCAGCGCGGCCGCCAGCGACGCCGGCGTGGGCTCGGGGGCGATGCGGCCGACGTCGTCCCCCGTCAGCACCTCGGCGGGGCCCTCCCCCGCGAACGCCACGCCCGGCGTGCCGCACGCGAGGCTCTCGGCGACCACGAGCCCGAACGCCTCGTTCGTCGACGGCAGCGCGGTGACCCAGGCGCGGCGGTAGGCGTCCGCGAGCACCTCGCGGTCGTCGAGGTCGACGAGCCCGACGCCGTCGACCGCGGCGAGCCGCCGGCCGAGGGTCCCGTCGACCGGCCGGTTCACGAGGAGCCGCGTCCCGGGGCGCCGGGTGCGGACGAGCGCCAGGGCGTCGAGGAGCAGGCCGATCCGCTTCGCGCCGCCGGCGGGGTCCGAGGCGAAGAGGATCGTCGGGGTCTCGTGGCGCGCGGTCGCGGGGTCGAGGCAGAACGCGTCGAGGTCGACGGGCGGCGGGACGATCTCGGAGCGCACGGCGAAGGTCCGCCAGACGCGCTCCTGCGCGAAGCGGCTCAGGGTCGTGACGACCTGCGCGGCCCGGGCGGCGTCGACGAGGCCCTCCAGGCGGCCGCGGACCGCGACGGCCCATGCGCGGTCGGGCGGCCCCATCACGCTGAGGACGACCGGCACGGGCGGACGGCGGTCGCGGCCCCCGGGCCGGACCACCCCGAGGGCGTGGTGCGCCGCCGCGGCGCGCACGGCCAGGGTCGCGTCCGTCGGGTAGAAGGCGTGGAGCAGGTCGCCGGGGTCCGCCGCCAGCAGCGGGGTCGCGAGCGGGTGGTGCGCGGCGTGGTCGTCGGCGACCGTCCGCCACAGGTACCTGGAGGCCACGCGCGGCAGCCGGGTGATGCCGAGGCCGTCCTCGACGTCGTAGCGCGGGAGGCGCCCGTCGTACGAGGTCACCAGGCGCGGGCGGTGTCCCCGGGCGACGAGGCCGTCGGCGAGCGAGCGCACCGCGCGCTCGCTGCCGCGCCGGACTTCGGGCCAGAAGACGGGGTTCAGCAGCGTCGGGCGCAGGGACGCGCCGGCGCCGTCCGTCCCGCGGCCGTCCGCGGCGGGCGACGCGGCGGGCGACGCGGCGGGTCGGCCGTCCGCGACCGGTCCGTCGGCGGCGCTCACAGGAGCGGCGTCCTCTCGCGCACCGACGCGACCGCGAAGGCGGCGACCTGCGCGCCGTCGATCAGGACGTTCCCCGGCAGCTCGAGCGCGGCGCGGGCGGCCCCGCGGGGCGTGCGTCCGTAGCGGCTGAGGTGCCAGGTCAGCCAGGGGGCGGTCAGGCCGAGCGCCAGGAGCTCGCACCGGCAGACGGCGCGGCCGACGCCGAGGACGCCGAGCAGCCACCACGCGTGGGCGGGCGAGAAGAACAGCCCGGCCGCGAAGTGCGCGCGCAGGCCGGGGTGACGGCGGACGAGCCGCGGCGAGTCGACGAAGCGCGCGGCGACCCGCAGCGCGCCGCGCAGCCCCGGCGTCTCGACGGCGTGGTCGACGATCGCGTCGGGCACGGCGACCCAGGGGGCGCCGGCGTCCCGCAGCCGCCACGCGAGGTCGGTGTCCTCCCCCGCGCGCTCGTACGTCTCGTCGAGCCCGCCGACGTGCTCGAGCGCGCCGCGCGGCACCGCGGCGGAGCAGAGCTCGGCCCACGGCGTCGGCGGCGCGAAGGTCTGCAGCCGCGGCCGGGGGGCGCGCAGCGCCACGCGCTCCTGGTCCGGGTCGATCGCCGCTCCGCCCTGCAGGTAGGCGGTCGGGTCCTCGCGGTGGGCCAGGAGGAACGCGGCGAGCCAGCCCGGGCGCGGGCGGCAGTCGTCGTCCGTGAAGGCGACGAGGGCCCCGCGGGCCGCGCGCCACCCGGCGTTGCGCTTGCCGGCCGCGAAGGCCGCCGGGTCGGCGAGCACGCGGGCGACGCCGGAGACCACGAGCGGGTGCTCCGCCGCCGCCTGCAGGGGCTCCGCGACCGTCCCGGCGGTGTGGACGACGAGGACCTCGTACGTCGCGCCGTCCGGGAGCTCCTGCAGCGCCAGGGCGTCGAGGGCCCAGAGCAGGCCGACGCGCCGACCGGCCGTGGCGAGGACCACGGAGACGTCCGGCCGACCGGCCCCGGGGCTGCGCGGGGCGCCGGTCACGTCGGGATCGCACCGGGGTGCTCGCGGTACCAGGCGATCGTCCGGGCGATGCCCTCGTCCAGCCCGACCCGCGGCGCCCAGCCCGTGCGCGCGGCGAGCTTCGACGCGTCGACGGCCTGCCGGTCGATCTCGTGCGACGGCGTGCCCGTCCCGCGGACGTCGGGCTCGAGGTCGACGCCGGAGACGCGGACCACGGCGTCGATGACGGACCGCACGCTGTGGGGCAGCCCGCCGCCCGCGTTGAACGCCTCGCCGCGGGCGACGACCTCGTCCCCGGGCCGGCGACCCTCGTCGGCGTCGAGCGCATCGCAGATCGCGAGGTAGGCGTCGGCGGCGTCCTCCACGTAGAGGAAGTCGCGCTCGGGGGAGCCGTCCGAGCGGATGGCCGGCGCGCGGCCGCGCAGCACGGCGGCGATCGCCTCGGGCAGCAGCCGGGAGCGGTTGAGGTCGCCCCCGCCGTAGACGTTGGCCAGGCGCGTGACGGCGACGGGCACCCCGTAGGTGTGCCAGTACGAGCGGGCGATGAGGTCCGTCGCGGCCTTCGAGACGTCGTACGGGAACCTGGGCCGCAGCGCGAGGTCCTCGCGGTAGGGCAGCGCGCCGTGGCCCCCGTAGGCCTGCACGGAGGCGGCGACGACGACGCGGCGGACGTCGTGCTGCCGGCAGGCGTCCATGAGCAGCCAGGTGCCCCGGACGTTCGTCTCGAACGTCGGGACGGCGGAGCGGTTCGCGGTGCCGACGATGGTCTGCGCCGCGAGGTGCAGCACCGTGTCGATCTCGTGCTCGCCGATGACGCGGTCCAGCAGCCCGGGGTCGAGCAGGTCGCCGTGGACCACGGCGCACGACGCCTCGAGCCCGTCGAGGTCCAGGAGCGACGCCCGGATCTGGTCGCGGCGCAGCACGACGACGTGGGCGCCGCGATCCAGCAGCGCGCGGACGAGCCACCCGCCGAGCATCCCGTAGGCGCCGGTGACGAAGACGTTGCGGCCGCGCATGGCCTGGCCGAAGGGGCTCACCGGCGACCGTCCCGCCAGCGGGAGGTGCGGTGGCCGAGCGCGTCGCGGACCCGGCGGGCGCGCTCGCGGCCGCGGGCGGTCCGGGCGCCGCGGCCCGCGGGGTCGACCGTCCGCGGGACGGGGACGCCGGCGCGCCGGGCGCACGTCCCGAGGAGTCCGCCGAGCCACCCGTCGAACTCGCCGGCGTCCACGAGGACCTGCTCGCGGACGGGCAGGTCGCCGTCCCACCAGAACGCGATGGTCCGCTCGTCCTCGGGGACGCGCTCGTGGGTGCCCGCGGGCAGGTGGCGGCCGGGCGCCGAGAGCAGGTGCGGCTTGTGGGTCAGGACGAGCCCGCCCGCGTCCTGCTCACCGATCCAGCGGTGGTGCGACCAGCCGACCCAGGGGCCCTGGACGCCGACGGTCAGCTCCTCGATCGCGGCGGGCAGCTCGACGTACCCCGAGCGCGCGACGCGGCGCAGCTCGGCGCAGACGAAGACGGGGTCGCGGACGTCCTCGAGCGTGTGGGAGCAGATCGCGACGTCGAACTGCCCGTCCCGGAACGGCCACGGCTCGGGGCCGCAGACGTCGGCCTGCACCCAGGTGTCGGCGGAGAACCGCTCGCGGGCGGGGTCCGCGGCGCCGTATAGCCCGCGGGTCTCGTACGGGAGGAGGTCGACGACCCAGTCGGCGCGCGGCAGCGGCGCCGCCCAGCCGCCGATGTCGAGGACCACGAGGTCCTCGGGCAGCGCGGCGATCCGCTCGAGGGCGTCCGGCCTCACGCGCCGCGCTTGGCCGTGTAGAGGACGTTGACGCCCTTCATCTCCGGGTTCGTCGGCGGGCGCATGATCGCGTGGCGCTTCACGTCGACGAAGCCGGCGGTGAGGAACCACGCCCGCAGGGCGGCGAGGTTCGGGACCCACCAGTTGAAGGCGGTCTCGACGGTCTCGAACGTCGCCATCGCGCGGCGCGGGGAGCGCAGCGTGGCGGCGAGCGAGAACGCCTCGAAGGCGATGAGGCGCCCGCCGGGCCGCAGGCAGCCGTGCAGGCGCTCCAGGGCGCCGACGGGGTCGCGCAGGTGCAGCAGGATCGCGCCGACGAAGACGAGGTCGTACTCCCCCGGGACCTCCTCCGGCGCGAAGCTCTGGACGTCGACCTCGAGCCGCTCGACGGACGAGCCGCGGATCTCGTGGGCCAGCCGGAAGCCGCGCCCGAGCTCCATGTCGCGCTCGGACATCTCCCGCAGGAGCCGCTCGCGGTGGATCGGCGGGAAGTTCGTGCCCTCGAACGCGGGCAGGTCGAGCGCGGTGACCTGTGCGCCGCGCTCCTCCATCGCGAAGGACCAGTGCCCGTCGAAGGTGCCGACCTCGAGCGCGCGGACGCCGGTCAGGTCGCGCGGAAGGATCTTCGGGGTGACGGGCCGGTGGTCGACGAACCCGGGCGTGACGACGCCGGGGGCCAGCTCGATCGCGTGGTACCAGACGGGGTTGTCGGCGATCGCGGCGCGGGCGGCGGCGATGCGGTCCTCGACGGGTGACGGCTGGGGGGTGCGGTCGGCCACAGCGCCGCAGTGTACGGCGGGCCCGTGGCGGCGCGACGCTCGGGGCGGCGACCGGGCGGCCGGGGCCTGCGTCAGTATCCGCCGCCATGGCCGAGGCCCCCGCCACCGACCTGCTGCGCGACGCGCGACGCTTCGCGTACGAGAACCCGCGGACCGACGTGCAGTCCATGGTCCCCCGCGAGGCCCGTCGCATCCTCGACCTCGGGTGCTCCTCCGGGGCGCTCGGCGCCGGGCTGAAGGCGACGGCGCCGCGCGAGATCGTCGGCCTCGAGCTCGACCCGGTCTACGCGGAGCGCGCCCGGACGCGCCTGGACCGCGTCGAGGTCGCGGACCTCGAGGCGCTGCTCGCGACGCCGGGGTCCGCCCGGGAGCTCGTCGGCGACGGCTACGACTGCGTGGTCGCCGCGGACGTCCTCGAGCACCTGCGGGAGCCGTGGGTCGCGCTCGCGTCGGCGGTGGCGCTCCTGCGCCCGGGCGGGACGGTCGTCGTCTCGCTCCCGAACGTCCGCTACTGGGAGACGTTCTGGACCCTCGCCCGTCACGGCACGTGGCCGCGGCGCGAGGCCGGCATCTTCGACGCGACGCACCTGCGGTGGTTCACCCTCGGCGACGCGATGAACCTGCTGGGCGACGCGGGCGCGCCGATCGGGCCCGTGGACCGCGACGTGCTGCGCGTGATGAAGCTCCACCCGTGGAAGCCCTCGCGGCTGGACCGGCACCTGCCGCGCCTGGCGCCGCGCGGCGTCCGGGCGTTCCTCACCTACCAGCACGTGCTGGTGGGGACCAGGCCGGCCTGAGCTCAGGCCATCCGCTCGCCGGGGCGGACGAGCTCCATCCGCGGGACGCAGCACGCCGGCGAGACGCGCAGCAGGAAGCGGACCGCCTCGGCGATGTCGTCCGGGGTCATCATCGCCGTCGGGTCCGGCGCGCCCGCGGCGGGGTCGCGGCTCGGCGTGTCGACGAAGCCGGGGCAGAGCGCCGTGGACTTCACGCCCTCCGCGGAGAGCTCGCGGTGCATGGACTCCGTCCAGTTGATGAGCCCCGCCTTCGTCGCGGCGTAGACCGACAGCCACGGCTCGCCGTAGACGCCGGTGACCGACGCGACGTTCACCACGAGGGCGTTGCGGTGCTCGCGGGCCCCGGCGCGCAGGAGCCCGATCGCCTCCCGGTAGAGCAGGATCGGCGTGCGCAGGTTGACGGCGAGCTGCAGGTCGAGGTCCGCCTGCGTCGTCTCCGCCACGGCAGCGCCGCGGCCGACCCCCGCGTTGTTGACGAGGACGTCGAGCCGTCCCCAGCGCTCGCGGTGCCCGTCGACCACGCGGGCGGCCGCGCCGTCCTCCTGCAGCTCGGCGGGGACGGCGTGGACCGCGAAGCCCTCGCCGCGCAGCTCCGCCACCACGGCGTCGAGCCGGTCCGCCCGGCGGGCCGTCAGGGTCAGGGCGTGCCCCTCCTCGGCGAGCGCGCGGGCGACGGCCTGCCCGATCCCGCTGGTGGCCCCGGTCACGATCGCTGCGCGCTGGCTCATCGGACCGTGCCCCTACCCGTTCAGCGGCCGCGGCGCAGGCGCTCGCGCACGAGGCGCCGCGCCTCCCAGCCGAGCTCCTTCGCGAGGAGCCGCGGCGGGTAGCGCAGGGGGCCCAGGCGGACCATGCCGGTCGCGTCGTCCCACCAGCGCTGGCGCTCCGCCAGGTGGGGCATCGCGTCGAGGCCGAGCGCGTCGAGCGAGCCGCCACGGATCCCGACGCCGAAGACCTCGCGCGGGATGCCCTGGTCGCCGATGCCGAGCACCCAGGCGTCGTCGAACGGCTCGAGCAGCTGCCGGAACCCCTCCGGCGTGAAGCGGAAGTAGTCGTTCGGGTAGCCGTGGATGCCGAAGAGCATCACGGACGAGATGAGGCAGAGCCCGCCGTCCGGGCGCAGCGCGCGGTGCATCTCGCGCACCGCGGTGACGGGGTCGGCGCAGTGCTCGAGCGTGTCGAGGCAGATCGCCGTGCCGA
>WLOB01000223.1 GCA_009699505.1 Actinomycetota bacterium
CGCCAGCCAGCCGAAAGACGGTCCATGACGGTCCGCCCCTCCTCCCAGCCCGAGACGCCCCAGGTCCCCGCCGGCCGTCCACCGCTCGACGTCGTCGCCGACGAGGCCCGTCGGGTCGTCGAGCTGCTCGACCGTCTCGAGGCCGAGCTGGGCGCCACCACCCGGGCGCTCGACGCCTACGCCGAGCGGCTGCGCGACGGCGAGGCCTGAGGCCCCCGGGGCGCCGGGCGGCGCCGCCCGGGGCGACGTCGGCGGCGGAGGCGCCCCGCGGCGTTTGCGTGCCGCTCAGCCGAAGCGCGGCAGCACGTGCTCGCGATACGCGGCGAAGAACGCCTCGTGCTCCCCGCCGACCTGCTGCACGTACAGCTCGTCGACGCCCGCGTCCGCGTAGGCCTGGATGCGCTCGACGTGCAGGTCGACGTCCGGCCCGCACGTGATCGACTCCGCGATCAGGTCCTCCGTGACGAGCTGCCCCGCCTGCTCGAAGTGCGCGGGCGTCGGCAGGATCTGCGCGAGCTCGCCCGGCAGGCCGTCGTTCGGCCAGAGACGCAGCGCCGTGGCCTTCGCGTCGGCCTCGTCGGCGCGGTAGCAGGCCTTCATCCCGGCCTGGACGACGGCGCCGTCCTTGCCCTCGGCCTTGAACCGGCCGATGAGCTCCTCGTCGGGGCCGACGGTGCAGAAGCCGTCGCCGATGCGGGCGGCGACCCCGACCGCCTTGGGCCCGAAGGCGGAGACGAGGACCTCCGGCGGCTCCTCCGGGAGCGTGTAGAGGCGCGCGTTCTCGACGACGTAGTGGGTGCCGCGGTGGCTGACCTGCCCGCCGGCCCACAGCTCGCGCATGATCCCCACCGCCTCCTCGAGCATCTCGAGGCGGACGTCGGCCTCGGGCCAGCCGTCGCCGAGGACGTGCTCGTTCAGGGCCTCCCCCGTGCCCACGCCGAAGCGGAACGTGCCGTTCGTCAGCACGGACGAGGTCGCCACGGCCTGGGCGAGGATCGCGGGGTGGATGCGGACCGTCGGGCAGGTGACGCCCGTCGTGATCGGCATGTCCGGGACGGCCTGGGCCAGCGCGCCGACCATGGACCAGACGAAGGGCGACTGGCCCTGCGCGTCGGTCCACGGGTGGTAGTGGTCGCTGATCCAGAGGCCGGAGAACCCCGCCTCGCGCGCGGCCGTCGCCTGCGCGAGCTGCTCGTGGGGTCCGTACTCCTCGGAGGACAGGAAGTAGCCGATCTTCATGGCCCTTCCGTGCCCCGGGGACCGCGCCGCCATGCGGCGGCCCGGGCCCTCAGGCGGTCGCGGGGTCGCGCGCCGGCGCGCCGACCTGCTCGTCGAGCGCGTCGTACGTCTCGCCGCAGTACACCGCGACGCGCTGCATGCTGGCCAGGCTGTCGCGGCAGCCCGTGAAGCCGATGCAGAACTCCCCGGCGTAGCTCACGGCCGTGATGTTCAGGGCCTGCCCGTCGAACAGGAGCGAGACGGGGAACATCTCGTCGACCCGCGCGCCCTCGACGTAGCGGGGCTCCGCCGGGCCGCGCACGTTCGAGATGACGATGTTGTGCATCGGCCGGCCGCGCGCGCCGAGACCGAGCGCGAGCTGCCCGAGGTACGGGCCCATGAGCAGCATCGTGTAGGCGTCCATCGACGCCCGCGGCAGCTCGGAGATCAGCGCCTTGGCCGCGGCGGTCGACGCCACGACCTTGCGCATCCGACGCCCGTGGTCCGCCTCGTCCGTGCCGATCAGGCTGTGGATGAACGTGATGGCGTTGCCGCCGCCGTCGTCGTTCTGCGCGCGCACCGACACCGGCAGCGTCGCGACGAGGCTGCGGGACGGCAGCGTCGAGTGCTCGTCGAGATAGCGGCGCAGCGCCCCGCCGCACAGGCCCAGCAGGACGTCGTTGATCGTCGCGTCGTGGGCACGCGCGATCTCCTTGAGCCGCGCGACGGGGTAGTGCTGGGTCGCGAAGCGGCGCGGGGCGTGGATCGTGCCGTTCAGGACCGTCCGCGGCGCGCGGAACGGCACGGCGTGGTCCTTGTTGCGCGGCACGACCGTCTCGCGGATCTGCCGCAGGCCGACGCCCGTGATCTGGCGGGCGCTGTCGGCCCAGCCCAGCGCGGCGCGGCCCGTGCGCAGCGGCGTGAGCGCGAGGGACCCCGCCTGGGACGCGAGGCCCCGCCCGGGCCGCTCCTCCGGGACCTCCTCGGTCCGCCGGGGCCGACGGGTGCCCTGCGCCCACAGCGGCGGCCTGTCGCGCTCGTCGCCGTCCGTGGCGAGCACGCGGTCCATCAGCCCCATGGCGGCCATGCCGTCGAGCTGGGAGTGGTGGAACTTCCAGTAGACGGCGAAGCGGTCGTCGGCGAGGCCCTCGATCACGTGGCACTCCCAGAGGGGGCGGTGGCGGTCGAGCGGGTGGGAGTGCAGCCGCGAGATCAGGACGCCGAGCTCGCGCTCGCCGCCGGGCCGCGGCAGCGCGGAGTGGCGCAGGTGGTAGTCCAGGTCGATCTCGTCGTCCCGGAGCTCCTCCCAGGCGGGCAGCGGGACGATCCGTGGCCGCAGGTTGAAGGGGCTGCGGAACGTCGCCTGCAGACGCCAGCCCCGCACGAGGTCGGTGACGAACGACGCCGGCGCGCCCTCCGGCTTGGAGCACTGCATCAGGCCGCCGACGTGGGCCGGCGTGTCCCGCCGCTCGTTGAGCAGCCACACGGCGTCGGCGGGCTTGAGCAGTCTCATGCGGCGACGCTACCCGACCCGTCGCGTCGCCGGGAGCGGCTCGCCGCGGCCCACGACGTCCGGCCGCCAGGGCTGGCAGTCGGCGCACCAGTAGGTGAGGCGGTCGGCGTCGCCGCTGCCGCGCTGCAGGATCCGTCCCCCGCACCTCGGGCATCCGCGCGCCGTGCGGCCGTAGACCTCGCGCGGCCGCAGGTGCGTGCCCAGCCGGCCGCACCGCTGGATCCGCGGCGCGATCCAGCGGACCATCGCGGCGAGCTCGTCGTCGGTCACCGCCGCGAGCGGCAGGAGCGGGTGGATCCCGAGCGCCCAGCAGACCTCGACCTTCCAGACGTTGCCGACGCCGGCCATGGTGCGCTGGTCCAGGAACGCGTCGCCGACGGGCCGCGTCCGGTCGTCCTGCCGGAGCCGCCGGACGATGCGGGGGACATCGACCTCGCGGGCCACGCAGAGGTCGGGGCCCAGGCGCCGCAGCCGCGGGTCGCCGAGCACCTCCCGCCGGGTGCGCAGCAGGAGCAGGGGCCCGCCGAACTGCGCGACGTCCCGGCCGGCGCGGCGCAGGACCGCCCAGGCGGTCGTCGGCGGGCGCGGCCAGGTCTCCTCGTGCGGGTGGACGATCCACGAGCCGCTCATCCCGAGGTGGCTGTGGATCACCAGGCCGTCGTCCGTCGAGATGAACAGGTGCTTGCCGCGCGCGGACACGCCGACGACCGTGGAGCCGCGCAGGAGGCGGTCCCAGCGACGGCCGCGCGTGCGCGGGCTCGGGTTCCAGGCGCCCTCGATCGGGCTGCCCATGAGCGCCGGCCGCAGGCGGCGGGCCAGGTGGTGGATCGAGTCGCCCTCCGACACCGTCCTCCCGGTACGCGCGAGGCCCGCGGGGAGGTTGTCCGGGACCGCCTCCCGCGCGCCGGTCGCCGTCGCGCGACGGCCCGACGGGACGGCCGGGCCACGGCACGACCGCGCCCGGACACCCCGCTCCGCGGGCCCGCACGCGTCGGTCGCCGGACGTCGGCGGAGGTCCCGCGTGGTCGGCCGGAACGGCCCTTTTGCGTCGGGAGAACCCGGGTAGGCATCGCGGGACGGCGGCTCCCGAGGGGGGCCGCCGAGACGCACCGACACTCGGAGGAGCCATGAGCGACACCACCCCCACGACCGGCATCATCGATCCGGCGACCGGAAGGCCGCACCCCCACTCCGGGCCCGCCGGGGCGCCCCCCGGCCCCGCCGGCACCCAGGCCCGCGACGTCGCGACCCGCGGCACCGCCGGGACCGAGAGCGGCCCCGGCACGGGCGCCGGCGGACCGACGGGCGACGCGAAAGACCGCGCCGCCGACGCCGCCCAGGGCGCGAAGGACCGCGCCGGCGACGCCGCCCAGGGCGCCAAGGAGCAGGCCTCGGGCGCCGCCGACGCGGCCAAGGAGCAGGTCTCCGCGGTCGCCGGCCAGGCGCAGGACAAGGCCCAGGACGCCGTCGGCCAGGCCCGCGAGGGTCTCCGGCAGCAGCTCGACGAGCGCTCGACCCAGGCCGGCGAGCGGGTGACCGCCACGGCGGGCGACCTGCGCGCCGTGTCGGACCAGCTGCGCGAGCGCGGCAACGACGCCCCGGCGAAGCTCGCCGACCAGGCGGCCCTCCAGGTCGAGAAGGCCGGCTCGTACCTGCAGCGCACGGACGGCGGGAGCCTGCTGAACGACGTCGAGTCGTTCGCCCGCCGCAACCCGTGGGCCACGGCGCTCGGCGGCCTCGCCGTCGGCTTCGCCGCCTCCCGCGCGCTCAAGGCCTCGGCCGGCGAGCGCCGGCTCGGCCAGGGGTCGTCGTCGACCCCCTCGAGCACGCCGACCCCGTCGCCGACCCCGGCCGCCATCGGGACCGGCGGTGCCCCCGCGCCGACGGTGCCCGCCTCGCCGAGCGCCGTGACCGCGCAGACGCCCGAGATCACCGGCTACTCCGTGCCGCACGGCGCCGAGGGCCAGCCCGGGCTCGGCACGACCCCGCCGGGGTCGTGATGGGCACCCCCGAGCCGCACCCCACGCCGGAGGAGCTCCGGCAGGCGCCCGCGGGCGAGCTCTTCAAGCGCCTCTCGGAGGACACGTCGCAGCTCGTGCGCCTCGAGATCGAGCTCGCGAAGACGGAGATGACGACGAAGGCCAAGACGATCGGGGCCGGTGCGGGCCTGATCGGCGCCGCGGCGCTCTTCGGCTTCTTCGCGTTCGCGGCGTTCACGACGATCCTCGTCGCGCTCCTCGCGACCGCGATGAAGACGTGGATCGCGGCGCTCATCGTGACCGTGATCTACGCGGCGATCGCCGCCGTGGCCGGGCTCCAGGGCAGGAACCGGATCCAGAAGGCCACACCCCCAGTTCCCGAACAGACCATCGAGACCGTGAAGGAGGATGTCGAATGGGCGAAGACGCGCGGGACATCCGCAACGAGGTAGAGCAGACCCGCGAGCGCCTCGGCGAGACCGCCGACGCGCTGGCGTACAAGGCCGACGTCCCGGCCCGCACCAAGGAGGCCGTCGGCGATCGCGTCGGGGCCGTCAAGGAGCGGATCAGCGGCGTGGCCGACTCCATCGCCGGGACGGTCCAGGACACCGCGTCGAACGCGCAGGACCGCGCGTCGAGCGTGGCCGGCCGGGCGTCGGACGCCACGCCCGACACGGGGCAGCTCAAGCAGGGCGCTCGTCGCGCCGGCGGGCTGGCGCAGGACAACCCGCTCGGCCTCGCGGTCGGCGCGGCCGCGGTCGGCTTCCTCGCCGGCCTCCTGATCCCGACGACGCGCGTGGAGCAGGAGCAGATCGGTCCCGTGGCGCAGAACGCCCGGGAGACCCTGCAGGAGACCGCGCAGACCGCGATCGACCACGGCAAGCAGGTCGCCCAGGAGGTCGCGCAGACCGCCGGGGAGCACGTGGAGCAGGTCGTCGGCGACGTCAAGGAGACCGCCCAGGAGGCGGCCGCCGACGTGAAGCAGACCGCCCAGGAGAGCGGTCAGCAGCACGCCGAGGAGGTCCGTGCGGAGGCGAAGGACGCCGCCCAGCAGACCGCCGCCGACGTGAAGGACCGCGCCCCCACCGGCTCGTGAGCCCTCCCCCGCCCCGTGCCCGCCGGGTCCCGTCGTCCGCCACGCGGCGGACGACGCGGTCCCGGCGGGCCGGGGCGGCGCGGCCGTCAGTCCTGCGGCGCCTCGCCGAGGACGAAGACCTCGGCCGCGTAGTCCGGATCGACCTGGTTCGCGCTGAGGAACGCCACGACGGGGCGGCCCGTCAGGCCCTCCACCCCCGCGACGAGCTCCTCGCGCATGACCTCCTGGTAGCTCGTGCGCAGCTGCAGGACGTCCGCGCCCCGGCCGTGCTCCACGAGCACCTGCTCGCCCTTCGTGAGCGTGTCCTGGAGCACGACGAGCACGGTGTCGTCGCCGAGCACGCACCGCGAGCGAGTGGCGCCGCGGCCGGTGTAGCGGTGGAACGTCCGCGCCACCAGATCGTTGAGCTCCTGCTGCAGGCTCGGTGTCGAGCCTCGGGTCACGGCCATGCCGGTCCTCCTCGCCTTCCCGGGAACGTGGGGGACGGACCCGGCGGGGAACGACGACTGCACCGGGTCCTCCTCGACGTTCCCTCCGGCTCCCGCTCGCGCAGTTTCCGGACAAGGCTCGTTCCGCCGGATCGTAGCGAGCCGGGGCCGGATCCGGCGTTCCACGAGCCCCTAGGATCCGCCCCATGACCGACGCGACGGCACGGCCGGAGGACGACCGGCCGGGACCCGACGAGCAGCGCGACGGCGCGCTGCTCGCCGAGCTCTCGAACGACATGGTGCGGATGCACAAGCGCTACTGGGGCCGCGGCGCGGTCGAGGCGAAGTCGTACCTGTTCGACGACTTCCTGCTCGTGATGATGCGCGGCGGCTTCACCGTCGCGGAGGAGTCCATGATCGCCCACGGCCACGAGGCCGAGGTCCGGGCGTTCCGCCAGCTCTGGCAGGACGACATGACCGACGAGCTCGTCGCGATGGTGCGGGCGCGGACGGGCCGACGGGTCGTCAACTACCAGAGCCAGGTCATGTTCGACCCGGACGTCGTGCTCGAGATCTTCATGTTCGGCGAGGACGGCTCGGACGAGCCCGCCTCGCTCGCCCACCCCGAGACGGGTGGGCTCGCGGGCGCCGTGGGGGCCGCCGCCCGCGACGTGCTGCGGGAGCCCCCGCCGCCCGCCGAGGGACGCGGCGGGGACCCCGGGCGCGGCCGCCGCGAGGACGAGCGGCGACAGGGCCGCTGAGGCGCGCCGCCCGGCGGCCGCCGCCTGACGCCGGGCCCCGATCGGACGGCGGCGCCGCCCGGCCGCGCGCGGGCCCGCGGGTCCACGCGACGGCCGCGGCG
>WLOB01000224.1 GCA_009699505.1 Actinomycetota bacterium
ACCCCCGCCGGCGCCGGTGCACCGGTGCGTCGACGACGACCCCGCACGCCGATCGTCGACGGGGCCCTCCTGGGCGCGCTGCTGCTCAGCGCCGTGCTCTCGATCGGGTTCGGCGCCGAGCCGCTGCCGCCCCGCGTCGTCCTCGAGGTGCTCGACCACCGGCTGCTCGGCGGCACCGCCGACCCGACCTGGGACGCGATCGTCTGGGACATCCGCCTGCCGCGGACGCTCCTGGCGATCGTCGTCGGCGCGGGCCTGGCGATCGCCGGCACCGGGATCCAGACGCTGGTGCGCAACCCGCTCGCCGACCCCTACCTCCTCGGCGTCTCGTCCGGTGCGAGCGTCGGCGCCACCGCGGTCATCACCACCGGCCTGTTCGCCGGGGCGGGTCTGTGGGCGCTGTCGCTCGGCGCGCTGGCCGGCGCGCTGGGCGCGGCCCTGCTCGTCTTCGGGATCGCCATGGCCCAGGGCGGACTGACGCCGCTGCGGCTCGTCCTCACCGGCACGGTCCTGTCCTCGGCGTTCTCCGCCTTCGCGAGCTTCCTCGTCTTCCGCAGCTCGGACCCGCAGGCCGCGCAGTCCGTCCTCTTCTGGCTGCTGGGCAGCCTGTCGGGAGCGGCGTGGGACCAGCTCCTCCTGCCCACCGCGACGGTCGCGGTCGTCGGCGGGCTGCTGATGGCCGGCAGCGGCTGGCTCGACGCGCTCGCGGCGGGCCCGGACACCGCGGCGGCCCTCGGGGTCCCGGTCCGGGTGCTGCGCAACGTCCTCTTCGTCCTCCTGGCGGCCCTGGTCGGGGTGCTCGTCGCCGTCGCCGGCGGGATCGGCTTCGTCGGCCTGATCCTCCCCCACGTCGCACGGCTCCTGGTCGGGGCGCGCCACCGCGCGGTGCTGCCGGTCGCCGCCCTGGCCGGCGCGCTGTTCCTCGTCTGGGTCGACGTCGCCGCCCGCGTCGTGGTGCGTCCGACCGAGGTCCCCCTGAGCGTCGTCACCGGGCTCATCGGCGCACCGATCTTCCTGCTGCTGCTGGGTCGCCGGACCTACCGCTTCGGGGGCGCCTCGTGACCCGTCGTCCGATCCTCGGTCGCCCCGCCACGCGCCGTCGCCCGCGTCGTCCGGGGGTCCCGGCATGACCCACGGCGCCCGGTTCCCCGCCCCGGCCGACGACCCGCGGACCCCGCACCTGCAGGCCCGTGGGCTGGCCTGCGACGTCGGCGGGCGCCGCGGCCGACGGGTCCTCACCGGCGTGGACCTGGCCGTCCGCCACGGCGAGATGCTCGGCGTCGTCGGCCCCAACGGGACCGGCAAGTCGACCCTGCTGCGGGTCCTCGCCGGCGTCCGTCCCGCCGCCGGGGGCGCGGTCCTCGTCGACGGGACCCCGCTCGTCGACCGCTCCCCGCGAGCCCGGGCGCGGGAGATCGCGATGGTCGGCCAGGAGGAGCAGCCGCAGTCGGACCTGCTCGTCGGCGAGGTCGTCGCGCTGGGCCGCACGCCGCACCGCCCGCCCTGGGCCGGCGGCGACGACGCGGAGCGCACGGCCGTCCTCGACGCGCTCGCCGCGGTCGAGCTCGACCACGCGGTGGACCGGTCGGTCGAGCAGCTCTCCGGCGGCGAGCGCCGACGCGTGCTGCTGGCCCGCGGCCTGGCCCAGGAGGCGCCGCTGCTGGTGCTCGACGAGCCGACGAACCACCTCGACGTCCGCCACCAGCTCGCGCTCATGCGGATGATCCGCCGCCTGGAGCGCACCGTCGTCGTCGCGATCCACGACCTGAACCTCGCGATGGCCGTCTGCGACCGGGTGGCGATCCTGCACGACGGCGCCGTCCACGCCGACGGCCCGCCCGAGGACGTCCTGACGCCCGCGGCGATCCGCGAGGTCTTCGGCGTGGAGGCCGTGCCGGTCAGGCATCCGGACACCGGCCACGTCCACCTGCTCTTCACCACCCACGAGCCGGCGGACGACCGGTGAGCGGCCGGCCACGGCGTGGTCCGTCCGGCAGCGGGCGCCCGAGCGCTCCGGGCCGCGACGCATGCGGGATCCGTCGTCCGCCCGTCACCGCATCCCTCGTCCGCGCGCGGCCCGACGCCGCAGGACCCGTCGTCCGCGCGCAGCCGAACGCCGCAGCACCCCTCGTCCACGCGCGGCCCGACACCACCGGACCGCTCACCCAGACCCCGACCCCGGAGACCCGCCGATGACCGACACGACCACCCTGCGCCCGACCGCCCCGCGATCGTGGGCGACCCGCGTCGCCGGCGCCGTGCTGGCGACGACCGCGGCGCTCGCGCTCGGCGCCTGCGGCGGGGCCGACAACGACCGGTCCGGCACCGCGGCGGCCACCACCGCGCCCACCGGCGCGAGCGCCGCCTCCGGCCCGGACGAGGTCGAGCTCCGGAACTGCGGGGAGACCGTCTCGTTCCCGCGTCCGGCCCGCCGGCTGTTCGTCAACGACGGGAACATGATCTCGATGGCGCTGGCCGTCGGGGCCGGTGCGAACGTCGCCGCGGTCAGCTCGATGCAGCGCGACGCGCCCGTCCTGCGCAAGTACTACGGCGCCGCCGCGGTCGACGGGCTGCGGCAGGTCGCGACGGAGTACCCGGCCCGGGAGACCGTCCTCGCCCAGCGACCCGACGTCGTCGTCGCCGGCTGGAACTACGGCTGGGACGAGACGAGGAAGCTGAACCCGGCCGGGTTGGCGCGACAGGGGATCGCGGCCTACACGCTGACGGAGAGCTGCCGGCAGGGCGCGGGCCGGGCGCGCGGCGTCGTCGACCCGTGGACCGCCCTGCGCACCGACCTGACGAACATCGGGCGCGTCACCGCGCACGAGGACGGCGCGCGGAAGGCGGTCGCCGACATCGACGCGCGGCTGGCCGCCCTGCGCCGCGCACCGCAGGCGACGCGGAAGCCGACGGTGTTCCTCTTCGACAGTGGCACGAAGGCCGTGTACTCCAGCGGCCGCTTCGGTGCCCCGCAGGCGATCCTCGACGCCGCCGGCGCGGAGAACGCGCTCGCGGACCTCGACGACACGTGGACGGAGGTCTCGTGGGAGCGCGTGATCGCCGCGAAGCCCGACGCCTTCCTCTTCGTCGACTACCCGCCCCAGACGTTCGCCCAGAAGGTCGCGGTCCTGAAGGCCCGCGCGGGCGTGAAGGACCTGCCGGCGGTGCGGGAGGGCCGGTTCCTGAACCTCCCCTACGCGATGTGGACGAGCGGCCCGCTGAACATCGAGGCCGCCGAGCAGGCGCGCGAGGCGCTCGAGGGCTGGGGCCTGGTGCCCCGCAGCGCCGTCGAGCCGCGGGACGGGAGCGACGCGGCGGAGTAGTCGCGGGGCGCGGTGGCCGCCCCGCCCGCCTACCCGCCGGGTGGGACGGCCGGCGGCGGTCCCGCCCGGCCCGCCGCCTTGCGTCCGCGCCGGAACGCGTGGAGCTGGTCCCCGCCCGACCAGGCCGCGAAGACCAGGCCGCCGATCGTGCCGGTCACCGTCATCAGGACGCCCGCCGCGGCGGTCGCGGCGACGCCCTCGCTGCCGAGGATCAGGACCGCGGCCGCCGCGCCGGCGGCCGGCCCGGTCGGCAGCTGGGCGAGGGTCGCCACGGCGATCAGGACCGCGACGCCGTCCCAGAACGACGCGTCGACCCCGACGGCCCGCAGCAGCATCCAGTTGCGGACGACCTGGCAGAGGATCGCGACGAGCAGCGCGCCGGTCAGGAGGCTCGCGCCGCGCGGGTGCCGCAGGACGGTGAGGCCCGCCCAGAAGTCGCGCCCGGGCCGGTGCGACAGGTGGCGCATCCACCACCCGATCGCCGCGGCCAGCGCGAAGGCCCCGAGCGGCGTCCACCACGGCAGCCCGAGCGGCCCGACGAGCGTGAACGACGCGACCGCGGCGAAGACGAGCTCGACCGCGACGATCGGGAACTCCGCGGCGATCAGGGTCGGGATCTTCGGCGTCACCTCGGGCGAGGAGCGGCGCAGCGCCGCGATCCGCATCGCCACGCCCAGCTGGCCGTTGATGATGCTGCCGAGGACCTGCATCGCCGACGCGCGGAAGAGCACGCGGCGGGACACCGTCGCCCCGGCCGCGCGGACCGCCTGGTGCCACGACTCGCTGCGCGCGACGAGACCGAGCGTCTGCAGCGCGCACGTCGCGACGAAGATGCCGAGCGGGACGTCCCGGATCGCCGTGGCGAACTCGTCGCGACGTCCCCAGAGCAGCGCGACGATCACGCCGGCGGTCACGATCGACCCGACGATCAGGATCGCCTTCTGGTGCCGCTGCGTCCAGGCCGCGGCGCGGGATCGGCGGGACGGGGACGCGGGGAGGACCGCGGGGTCGGCTGGGCCCGTCACGAGGTCGCCCACGGTACCGGGCGGCCGGGCGGCCCGGCCGTGGTGGCGCGCCGGGAGTCGCCCCACCGACCGGGTGGACCGGGCCGGATCGCGCCCCGGGCGGCGTGCACCGTGCAGGTCCCGGGGATAGGGTCCCGTGCTGCGACGCAGGGTCGCATCCCTCGATGGAGTGCCGCTGATGACCGAGCCCCTGGCTGCCGACTTCCCACCGGTCCCCGACGACGAGTGGCGGGCCGCCGCGCTCAAGGCCGCGAAGGCCCCGGAG
Source organism: Actinomycetota bacterium (assembly GCA_009699505.1). Taxonomy (GTDB): domain Bacteria; phylum Actinomycetota; class Thermoleophilia; order Solirubrobacterales; family Solirubrobacteraceae; genus Patulibacter. The sequence goes on from WLOB01000224.1 coordinate 4,614, forward strand.
GACACCCCGACCCGGTCGATCACCGAGGACGGGATCGAGGTCGACTGGCTCTACACGCGCGAGGACGCGCTGGCCCCGGACCCCGGCGGCGTCCCCGGCCGCGCACCCTTCGTCCGCGGCACGAACGCGGGCACCGGCGAGGACGAGGCCGCCTGGCAGATCCGCCAGCAGCAGGCCCACCCCGACCGCCGCGAGGCCAACAAGGCGCTGATGGAGGACCTCGAGGGCGGCGCGACCGCCGTCGAGCTGCGCCCCGACCGCGCCGCGCGCGGCGGCCACGCCCCCGGCTCCGACGCCTTCGCCGCCACCCGCGGCGTCGACGGCACGATGGTCTCCACCGTCGACGACCTCGAGACCGTGCTCGAGGGCGTCTTCGTCGAGCTCGCCCCGATCGCGATCGACGGCGGCGCGCAGGCCGTCGCCACCGGCGCGCAGCTGCTCGCGCTCCTGCGCCGCCGCGGCGTCGCGGACGCCGACGCGATCGGCTCCCTGCGGATCGACCCGCTCGGCACGCTCGCCGCCGAGGGGGCCCTCGCGCAGGACCCCGCCGACGCGATCGCCACGGCCGGCCGGATCGCCGCCCAGGTCGCCGACGCCTTCCCGGGCGTGCGCGCACTCGCCGTCGACACCCGCGCGTACGTCAACGCCGGCGCCACGCCCGTCCGCGAGCTCGCGATCGCGATCACCACCGGCGTCGCGTACCTGCGCGCCGCCGAGGAGGCCGGCCTCGAGCCCGCCCGCGCCGCCACGCAGATCGAGTTCACGCTCACCGTCGGCACGAACCAGTTCGGCGAGATCGCCAAGCTCCGCGCGTTCCGTCGCCTGTGGGCCCGGGTGCTCGAGCTCTCCGGCGTGCCCGAGGAGGGCCGCCGCTCCTTCCTCGGCGCCCGCACGAGCGACCGCATGCTCGCCGGCATCGACCCGTGGTCGAACATGCTGCGCGCCACGACCGCCGGCTTCGCGGCCGCGGTCGGCGGTGCCGAGGGGCTGACCGTCACGCCGTTCGACACCGTCGTCGCCGACGCGGTCGGCGCGGCCGCCCCGGGCGGCCTCGGCCGCCGCATCGCCCGCAACACCCAGCTCGTGCTGCAGGAGGAGTCGGGGCTGCGCCGCGTCGCCGACCCCGCCGGCGGCTCCTGGTACGTCGAGTCGCTGACCGACGCGATGGCCCGCGAGGCCTGGGGCCGCATCACCGCGATCGAGTCCGCCGGCGGCGCGCTCGGCGGCCTGACGGACGGCACGGTCGCGACCGACCTGGCCGAGCAGGCCGACCGCCGGCGCGGCGAGCTCGCCCGCCGCGACCGCGAGATGACGGGCGTCAACGTCTTCCCGCTCCTGGCCGACGACGGGGTCCACCCCGAGCCCGCCGACCGCCAGGCCTTCGTCCGCACGGAGAACGACCGGCTCGCCGAGCGCGCGTCCGTCGCGCTGCCGGACGCCGCGGAGCCCGACGCGCTCCTGACCACCCTGATCGACGCCGCCGAGGTGGGCGCCCGGATCGACGAGCTCGCCGTGCTCGCCGGCTGGGGCCCCGTCGACGACCTCGACGCGACGGGCCTGCCGACGCGCCGCGACGCCGAGCCGTTCGAGCTCCTGCGCGCCGCGGCCGCCGGTGCCCCGGCCGACGCGGCCGCCGACGCCGACGCCGTCACCGATGGCGACGAGGGCGCCCCGGGCGACGACGACCTCGCCACGGTCCAGGGCGTGAAGGGCGGCGCCGTCTCCGACGACGGTCCGCGCGTCTTCCTCGCCGCCCTGGGCCCGCTGGCCGCGCACGCCGCGCAGGCCACCTGGGCGCAGAACCTCTTCGGCGTCGGCGGGCTGGCCACGATCCAGTCCGACCCGATCGAGGACCCGTCGACCGCGGGCGAGCTGCTGCGCGCCGACGGCGCCGTGCTGGCCGCCGTCGCCGGGGGCCGCAAGGCCGAGGACGACGCGCTGCGCACCGCGATCACGTCGCTGCGGGACGGCGGCGCGAAGACCGTCTACCTCGTCGGCGGGGACGACGCGAAGGCGAAGGAGCTCGGGGCGGACCGCGGCGTGCAGCAGGGCGTCGACCTGCTGGAGATCCTCGGCGACGCGCTCGCCACCCTGGACCGACCTGTCACCACCCGGACGGAGACCGCGCGATGAGCAGCATCCCGGACCTCTCGCAGGCCACCCTCGGCGACGTCGTGCAGGAGCCGGCGAGCACCGAGGCGATCGAGCAGGCCGCCACGGAGGCCGCCGGCCGCCCCGTCGAGGACCTGCGCTTCGCGGCGCCCGAGGGCATCGACCTGCAGCCGGCCTACGGCTCCGAGGCGGTCGCGGACGTCGACCACCTCGACACCCGGCCGGGCTTCGCGCCGTTCCTGCGCGGCCCGTACCCGACGATGTACGTCAACCAGCCGTGGACCGTGCGCCAGTACGCCGGCTTCTCGACGGCGGAGGAGTCCAACGCCTTCTACCGCCGCAACCTCGCGGCCGGCCAGAAGGGC
>WLOB01000225.1 GCA_009699505.1 Actinomycetota bacterium
AGGGTCGGGTCGCTGCCGCCTTCGAAAGAGCGGGGCGAGGCGACGGGATGGACGCTGGCACGCACCGATACTCAGAAGCGTGCGCGGCCGCGACGGAAGTGGTCCTCCGCACTGCTGCGGCGAAACCCATCGGGCCGTTGCCGCGCTCTTAGCGAGGCAACGGACGACGCAATCGTGAGGGCGCGCCGGGGCGGGTGTTCAGTTGCCGCGACAAGCGACGGCGCCGGAAGGGCCTCACGATCAGTCGTCTCGGGGTCTCAGGCGAAGAGTGGCGCGATCTCAGCTGGCAGTGGGAGACGCCCGCTCGTCCCGACCCGCGAGCGATCGCTCTCCAACCGTCGAACGACTTCCCGGAAGCGATCGATGCCCTCCGGCCTGAGATGGCTCGCGAGGGTTGCAGCCCGAGCCGCACGTTTCTGCGCTCGGACTCGAGCGGCCGCCTGGCGCCGCTGCTCGAGCGCCATGTTGGGCGGCCGATCACCCAACGCCAGCTCGTGCATCCGAACGAGGGACACAAAATCTCGAGGCGCAATCCCGATGTGCCGTTTGAAGGCAGCACGAAAGCCGCTGGCCGATCTGTAGCCCACGCATCGTCCGACGACCTCGACCGACATGCCGCATTGAACCAATCCGACGATTGCGACCCAGATCTTCAACTCCTCGACGTACTCGGAGTACGAAAGGACGTCGGCGCGTGCGAGACGACGTTGAAGGGCCCGGGGCGATAGCCCTACCTGGCGCGCCAGCTCCGCTTGCTTCGACCACGGAGCAACGTCTGGGAGGTACTCGGCTTTGACCGAGAGGTCGATTGCGCCTGTGAACTCCGCGAATGTGCCGTACCAGTGGATCTCGTCGTCGGTCAACGGCGCCTGCTCTGGAGGCGGCACGGGCCCGGACCTACGAGGCGCTAGGACCGTCACGACGGACCTTGAGCACCTCATCGAGGAGCCGGTCAACAACTCGAATCAGGGCAAGGATGGCAATGACCAGCAGAACTTCCATGAGGTTCTCCGAGGCGGCTCGTTAAAGGCCCGTCCAGCATGGCAAAAATCGAAAAACTGACGCCAAACTGGCGATTGATGCACGAAGGCTCATAAACGGACGTCTATGACACGAACATCGACCTCCGCGCGTTGGCCCGAAGAACGCTGGGCGCGCCGAGGGTCAGAATCAGTGGTCACAATCAACGGTCCACGTTCGGCGTCGTCCGCGGATTCTGACACGCTGGACCGGTGCCGACGCCCTCAACCACCCCCGCGAGCCCCGGACCTGGCGCACTAATCGGGTACGCGCGGGTCTCGACCGTCGATCAGAATCCGCAGCTGCAGCTCGACGCGCTCGAGCGCGCCGGCTGCGCCCGGCTGTTCGTCGACCACGCGTCGGGCGCAAAGACGGACCGACCAGAGCTCGCGGCCGCGCTCGAGTACGCGCGTGCCGGCGACACCCTGTGCATCTGGAAGCTCGACCGTCTCGGCCGGTCCCTCCCCCACCTCATCGAGATCGCTGGCCAGCTCGCCGACCGCGACGTCGCGTTGCGATCACTGACCGAGCAGATCGACACCGCCAGCGCCGGCGGCCGGCTCATCTTCCACATGTTCGGTGCCCTGGCCGAGTTCGAGCGCGACCTGATCCGCGAGCGCACCCATGCCGGCTTGGCCGCCGCCCGGGCCCGCGGACGGAAGGGAGGGCGCAAGACGGTCATGACGCCCCAGAAGATCCGGGCCGCGAAGGCGCTCCTCGCCGCGAAGGACGAGGACGGACGCCACAGTCACACCTTCGACGAGGTCGCCCAAACGATCGGCGTCAGCCGCTCGACCATCATCCGGCACTGCACCTAGACCGGTTCCAGACTGCCCCGAATAATTCCCTCTCTCTTGCGGGACACGTAGGGCCGTTCCGGAAGTCGTGGCGATGCGGGCATCCCGAGACGGTTTCCGGGGCCGATTTATGGGACGGGATCGGTCCGTCCTGGACCCGGCGCGAGTCCGGCTCCGCCCGCCGTCCCGCAACCAAGGAAGTGGGACTCGGCAGCAGGCGTCGCATTCACTGGCACCGGAGGTCGTCCGCCGCGCGTTGACCAACAGACACGCTTTCTTCGCGATCGTCGGCGCCGCTCAAGCCTTCCTGCGTCCGCGCCGATGCCAGGTGCATGAGCAGCCAAGCCAGGACCCGCGCGTGATTCCCGCCTGGATTCGAGACCTCGCGAAGGCTCTGGTCTTCAACGGCCTACGACCGGGCGGCCGCCGCATCACCGGCGTCGGTGAGCGCCACAACTTGAGCAATTGGTGGTTCAACTATCCCAGCAGGGCCCGTCTTCGCTGGTCCTCTGGCATCCGAGCGCACGGCGTGCGAGGCCACGTTCGGCTGTCGGTCAAGAGTTGGGCGTTTTATCGGGCGTCGCGCCGGCAGCGGTGACCAGCTCAGGCCCCGCCGATCGCGCGCGAGTTTGACCTTTCTGCCTTTCCTCGTGGGCGCACTCCCTCAGGAGAAAAAGGTCTTCGACGTGAGGTGCCACGCCCCGCAGCCGTGACCGTCGGGCGCGTCGCGGCCGTCGCATTCATACGCACGCTGCAGCGGCTTTCCGTGGCGCTCTTGCAGCTTCCACGTGAAGATCTGGGCGTCGAGCTCGGTCACGAACCGCTTCTTGTGCTTCTCGAGGTGGCACTCGCCGACGATGGTGTCGTACCGCCACTGCTTGGCCTCGGCCGCGGCCAAGAACTCTTCGTGTCGCTGCCGTTTCCGTTCTTCGGCTTCCCGATGCTGCCGTTCACGTTCAGGCGCGCCGGCCTCCCACCGCGCACGGCGCTCCTCCTCCGCAAGGTCCGCTGCACGCTGCTGGGCTGCCTGGCGCGCTCTAGAGAGAGCGCCGATCCCCCATCCAACGACCGTGACGACGGCGACTACGCCTGCCACGCGCACCTTGTCCAGCACCATCTCTGCGGGCTCAGACACGGCGATTACCGCAGCTGCTGCGCGCCGAGGGCGGTGACCGACCACTGCACCGGCCGGTTTCGCGACCCGACGATGGTGCACTCGATCTCGGCCATGTTGTTGAGGTCCTTAAGAACGCGGACGTACGGGTTCGGGGCGACGTTCACATAGACCGGGCAGCGCTGCGCGATCTCCTTCGCCGACACACCCTGGTTCTCGGGTGCCTCAAGCATCCACGCGAGAAGCTCGGCTCGACGAGCGAGCCCTTTCCTCGGGCCGCCGGATTGCATCTCCCACGGCCGCCGAACCACGTCCTGCTGCGTACTCATAGGTCGAGCATCGACCAAGACGCCCCAGATGCCGAGGCAAACGGACACCTGCGCGACGCGGACGGGGGCCGACACCACCAAGGCGCTCCGCGCAACGCGCTTGGACCTCAAACACCGCAAACGCTCGCCGCCACCTCAGTCAGTTGTGCGGGCGGGCGATTGTCGGCAGGATCCGGTGGGTGAGTGTGGTCCGCAGGCTCCCCGGGGATCGCGACGGCGCGATGGCACACCTCGGCAAGGAGATCGCCCGGGGACTCCTTGCGAAAGACCCCGGTGACGACGAAGGTCGCTCCGGCTGGCGAGGCGGGCTGCAGCGCGCTGCGGATCTCACGCGTCAGGACCCGGGCGTCCTGACGATCGCCGACGAGATCCACCGAGCCGCCGGCGACATCACCACACCCGCCGCGGTCCGCGCCTACGCGATGTCGACCATGACCGTGATCGACGACGGCCCAGGCTTCTGGGTCCTCGGCGGGATGCTCGAGCACGTCGAGCGATAACGCGGATCCGCAGCCACGAGACGTCCCGGCGACGCCTAGCCGAGCCGGCGGTCGGCGGCGTCGCGGAAGGCAATGAAGTCGTCGTAGGCGACGTACTTGCTGAGCACGCCGCGCTGGTCATCGACGGCGATGCAGTCGGCGAGCTCGAGCAAGAAGTTCAGCGTCCTGGCGTTGTTGGCCGGAACGCCCCCTCCGATCGTCTCCTGCCAGGCGGCCTCGAGCGCGCGCTGCTCCTCGTCAATCGTCGGGGCCGGGCCCAGGGCGCTCGGCGGACGCAGGCCGTGAGAGCTGACGGGTCGGCGGCGCCGGCGCCCAGAGTGGTGACGGTCAGGCATCAGTACTCACGATCCTCGCCGAGAGCGCGGACGCCCGCAACACCTCCCCCGCGCCCTATGCCCCGGCGAGATCCATGGTTCGCGAGACCGCCCCAGGTGCGAACATATGTTCGCATGGGGCGGGATCGCCAGGGCAACTCGAAAGCGTCAGATGAGCGCAACAGGCTGCAGATGGCGTTGCGCGGCCGGCAGGCCGATCGCGTCCTCAAAGCCGCCCGAACGCTGCAGGACACCGGCGAGATGACTCTCGGCGACGCGGCATACGTCTGTGCGTTCCTCGCGGACGTCGACGACGAGCGCTACTCGGTGGCGGCCGCGCGCCTGGCGGCTCGGATCGCAATGGCCTCTCGGCTCGGACTTGAGGAGCTTGACCGGCTGATGAACCTCGTCGCGAACCTTCCCGAGCCGGACCGACTAGCGGAGCTTCTGCGCTTCACCCGCGACGCCGACCTCGCCCTAGCGCGTGCCCGGACGGTCCGCGTGGCGGGATCGTGAGCTAGCGGCAAGCGCCCCAGAGGCCGCGGCCAGCGGCGCGTGCCTGGCGTTCGAAGCGGCGAAGCTCGGAGAGCTTTTCGAGTTTCTGGCCGTAAGCGGCCACGCGTGCGTGGCCGCGGCGGACCTGCAGGCCGGAGAGGTCCTCGCCGGGCTGTACCTCCAGCCGCGACGGCTCGACGTAGCGCAGCAGCCGGCCGTAGCGATCGCGGTCCGGTGCGGCGGGATCGGACCGCAGCGTCACGATCGAGTTCTCCGCTGCCCATTGCTTCGCAGCGCGCGAGGCGGCCTCTCCCCCGCACTCCTTCTGGCCATGGACCTCGGGTGTGTTGATTCCGAGAACCCTCACGCGCTGCTCGACGCTTTCTTGCAGCACCACCAGAGTGTCGCCGTCGACAGCCCGCACGATTTGCGCGCTGCTCTCCCCTGTGGGCTTGGATTCGTAGCCCAGGACGACGCGGTCGACGATGCCGCCGATCAGCAGCAAGACGCAGAACCCGGCAAACAGCGCTGCCAGCGGCCGGGCAAAGACGCCTACGAAGAATCCACCGAGGAAGCCCATCGTCTACACCGTAGGTCGAGCTTCGGATACGCCGGGGGTGACGTCAGCGGCGTCCGAAGCGTGGCGGCCGCGCTGCGTGTGCCTTTCGGACCGCTGCCTCTAGCTCTTCGTCGCTGCGGTCAAGGAGGCTCGCGATCGCGGCCGCAACGGTCAGCCCTACGGGCAACTTGAGGCGCGATGTCCGATCTTCGAGGGCTTCGAGCAGCTCGGTCGGATACCGGTGAGTGCGGGGCATATCGTGCCCGGACCACTGCCAGTGTCCGCCGGCTTGCTCACCCTCCTGTCGGCCTACGGCCGGCGCCGCCGGCGTCGTCTCGGCCACGGAGCTCGCGGCCGGCTCCGGGACAAGCGCGCCCGATGCGCGGAACAGGTCAAGGTCGATGGGCTCGCGCTTTCCGGTCATGCCGGCTGCCCCATGATCGCGGTGAGTACTTCTCGATATCCCTCAGCCACGGTGGAGTCAGGGCGATGGGCAACGTGAGGTCGCCGCTTGTTGGCGTCCCGCTCCACCTTCGTGGTCGCCACGATCCTGCCAACGATCGGGACCTTCAGGCCTTGCTCAATGGTGCTTTCGATCTCGCCGTCGGCAACCTTCTTGGGGTTATAGACGGTCAGCAACGGCAGGATCGGCGGAGCGGCACGGTCGGCCCTCAGCGGGCCGGACCGCTCCGCAGTAGTGCGCAGCCGGGCCAACCCGGTCACCGAGTTAATGTCGCTGGCCCTGACGGGTGCGACGACGACGTCGGCGGCCACGAGCGCATTGATCGTCAGCAGTCCGACGTTAGGCGGGCAGTCGATGACGACCGCGTCGTAGTCACCCGCGACGACGGCCAGGGCGTCCCTCAGCCGCACCTGCCCCGCAGGTGCGAGCGCTAGCGCCAGGTCGAGCGTTTCCATGTCCTGCGAGGCCGCAAGGACGTCCATCCCGAACTCGCTGCGCTGCACAACGTCGGCCACCGATTGGCCCCGCGACGGATCCAACACGTCCCCCGTCGCGTTCCGCGGGTCGACACGAAGAAGCGTGGTCAAGTTCGCCTGCTGGTCGAGGTCGACAACCAGAGCTCGTCGCCCCTGTTGGGCCAAAAGAACCGCAAACGCCGCCGCCGAGGTGGTCTTGCCGACGCCCCCTTTCTGATTCGCCACGGTTATTACTTTCATGCTTACAAGCTTACACACTAGCTTACATGCTTTCAAGCTTTACCAGCCGAAGATGGGCTCGTAGCCGGGCACGTAGATCCGGGCGCCGTCGGCCATGAGGCTGTGGCGGCCGCGCTTGGTGGCGATGCGGGCGGCGAGTCCGCCGGGGTGTTCGAGCTCGACCTGCGCGAGGTGCTGGCCGTGGACCAGGAGCGCGGCGGCCTCGAGCGCGGCCTGCACCTTGCGGTCGAGGACATCGGCCGGCGTCAGGGGCCGCGCGACAGCGAGGCGGGAGGTCGGGTTGTCCTCGTCGGGGTGGGGAATGGAGAGTGGCGCGCCGTCGAGGGGGTCGACCTCGAGCCAGTCGGGTGCGTCGGTGCGGACGCGGCGCCAGGCGTTGATCGCCGCGCGGTCGGTGACGGGCTGCAGGAGCTCGCGAAGGGCCCGGGCGCGGCGGATCTCGCTCTCGAGCGAGAGGAGCGCGGCGTGGGGGTGGGGGTAGCGGTCGACGCGGTTGAGGAAGAGCTCGCCGAGGGGCATGAGGTGCGCGCCGCGGCGGGTTTCGCGGGCGCCGCGCTGGGCGAGGGCGACGAGCTCGTCCCGGACGCTGCGGCCGACGAGCATCATCGGTTCGAACACGGCGTGCTGGCCCCAGCGGGCGTGGTGCCAAGCTTCTGCGAGGGTCCTGGCGCCGGGCACCGACGAAGGGTCCCCGGACCATGCCTCGACCTGCCGGCTGCTCGCTCGGAGGAGAAGCGGCGGTGCCGAAGCCACGACCGGCACC
>WLOB01000226.1 GCA_009699505.1 Actinomycetota bacterium
GACGAGTCCGCGGCCCAGACCGGGACCCCGGTCTCCAGGAGCGCGACCTTCAGCGCGTCGTCGACGAGCCCCATCGATCGGAACATCCCGTAGGCGATCCGCTCCTGCAGCACCGCGTCGATCGGGGTCAGGTGCACGCCCGGATCGAGCCCCATCTGCTGGTACAGCTTGCGGAATGCGTGCGGCACCTCCTGCTCGTGCTGGCGGAGCACCTGCGGGCCGCCGATCCGCTCCGCCAGCCGGCCGAGGCGCTCGGCGAGGTCGTGGCGCGCGCGCGTCGACGGCTCGTTGGGCACCTCGACGACGTACAGGTGCAGATAGGGGTAGTGCAGGGCGACGTCGTGCGTCCGTGCCGCGAGCCGGGCCTTCGCGTTCGTCATCCGCCCAGGCTCGCAGACTACGACCGGTCGTTGTGACGCGGCGATGTCCAGTCGAGGAACTGCTGCACCGGCGTGGCCACTGCCCACGGCTCGTCGATCAGCATCAGGTGCCCGCCGCCCGGGACGATCCACAGCCGGGCCCGCGGGGCGAGGGCCGCGATGATCCGTGCGTTGCCGACCGGAATCGTCGGATCGTCGGATCCGACGACGACGAGCATCCGCTGATTGAGCTTGCGCAGCCAGAGGACGCTCGACCAGCCCGAGATCGCCCAGAGCTGACTGGCGTAGCCCCACCAGGTCGGGGCGTGCGCCAGCCGGTCGGCCTCCTGATCGGACACGAGGTGCCGCATCCGGTTCGTCCGTCCGCCCGCGATCCGGGGCAGCGACCACTTCAGGAGCGTGGGATGCAGGTAGCGGGCCGGCGTCGCGAGCAGCATGCCGGCGACCGGACGCGGGGGGATGCCTCCGAGGCCCGGGCCCGTCGCGCAGAGCACGACCCGGCGGATCCGGTAGCCGAGGCGGCGCGCGACCTCCTGAGCCAGGGCTCCGCCCCAGGAGTATCCGAGCACGTCGACGCGCTCGACGCCGAGGCGGTCGAGGATGCGCTCGACGACCCGCGCCATGCCCCGCATCCGGACGGGGCACGCCAGCGCGTCGGACTCGCCGGTCCCCGGCGCGTCGAACGCGATCAGCGGGCGGTCGCCGAGCAGGTGGACGAACGGGTTCCACATCTCGATGTGCGCCCCGATCCCCGTGATCAGCAGCAGCGGCAGCTGGTCGCCGTGGCCCCGCCGCGCCACCCGGACCGACCTCCCGTCGAGCTCGAGCGTCTGCTCGCTCCACGTCGACGGAATGTCGGTCACGGTGTTCATGTCCCGTGGATGGTACCCAGCACGGGCCGGCACCGATCAGGCGGAGCGTTCCGCGGCGCCCGCCGGGGAGTACCTCGCGGCCGCGGCCTCGTCGACCTTCGGCTGGCGGTAGACGGCGGGGTCACCGAACTGCGGCGTCTCGGCGTCCGCGTGCGGCACGCCCTCCTCGACGAAGCCGTAGCGGCCGTCCAGCGCGCGCTGCGCGACCTCGTAGGCCAGGTCGTCGTCGTTGTCGCGCAGGCTCGCGAACAGGTCCTTGGCCCGCCGGCGGGCCTCGCGGCAGAAGAGGTCGGCGAGGTCGTCGATCGCCTCCGCCTTCTCGGGCTGCTCGTGCTTGAGGCGGTCGGCGTAGACGACGGTCGCGGAGATCGAGAACAGCTCCGCGCCGATGTCGACGATCCGGCCGAGGACCGCGGACTTCTGCTCGAGCTTGGCCCCGTGGCGCGCCATCGCGTAGACCGTGACGCGCGCGAGCTTCCGGGCGTTGCGCTCCACGAACCGGAGGTGCTCGGAGAGGTCGCCGAACTCCGCGAACGACGTCGGGTTCTGGCCTGTGCCGACCGTGAGCGTCGGGAACCACTTGGCGTAGAACTTCCCGGCGCCGACGGCGAGCTTCGCCTTCTCCCCCGCCCCGCCGTCGCCCTCGATCAGCTCGCCCGCGACCTTCAGGTGCTGGTCGATCGCCTCGCGGGCGATCTGCAGGTGCATGATCTCGCTGGAGCCCTCGAAGATGCGGTTGATGCGCATGTCGCGCAACGCCCGCTCGACCGGCACCGGCCGCTCGCCGCGGGCCTTCAGCGACTCGGCCGTCTCGTACCCGCGGCCGCCGCGGATCTGCAGCAGATCGTCGGCGACCTGCCAGCCCAGCTCGGAGCCCACGAGCTTCGCGATCGCGGCCTCGATGCGGATGTCGGAGCGCTTGGCGTCGGCCATGCGCCCGGTCACGTCGACGATCGCCTCGAGCCCGAACGCCGTGGCGTTGATGAACGCGACCTTCTGCGCGACCTCGTCGTGCTGGCCGACGGGCTTGCCCCACTGCACGCGCTCGGTCGCGAACTCGCGGGCCACCCGCGCCGACCACTTCGCCGCGCCGGCGCAGATCGCGGGGAGGGCGAGCCGGCCGGTGTTCAGGGTGGAGAGGGCGATCTTCAGGCCCTGTCCCTCCTTGCCGATCAGGTTCGCCGCCGGGACGAAGACGTTCTCCAGGCGCGTCTGCGAGTTCTCGAGCCCCTTCAGCCCCATGAACTCGTTGCGGTGCTCCACCGTCACGCCGTCGGAGTGGTAGTCCAGGACGAAGGCCGAGACACCGCCGCGATGCCCCTCGCTCTTGGGGACGCGCGCCATGATCACGACGATGTCCGCGATCACGCCGTTGGTCGCCCACAGCTTGCGGCCGTTGATGACGTAGCCCGTGCCGTCGTCGGTCGGGACGGCGGAGGCCTGCAGCCGGGCCGGGTCGGAGCCGACGTCCGGCTCGGTCAGGAGGAACGCCGAGACGTGGTCCTTGGCGACCTTCGGCAGCCACTTCTGCTTCTGCTCCTCCGAGCCGAACAGCATCAGCGGCTCGGCGACCCCGATCGACTGGTGCGCCGACATCAGGGCGCCCAGGGCGCCGTGCCAGGACCCGAGCATCCCCAGGGCCCGGTTGTAGTCGACCTGGGAGAGGCCGAGCCCGCCGTACTGCTGCGGCACCTTCATGCCGAACGCCCCGAGGCCACGCAGCCCGGCGATCACCTCGTCGGGGATCTTCACGTCCCGCTCGATCGCCAGCGCGTCGACCTCCCGCTCGAGGAAGGCCTGCAGCTGGCCGAGGAACGCCTCGCCCCGGGCGGCCTTGTCGGCGTCCGCGGTCGGCTGGGGATGGATGAGGTCCAGACGGAAGTCGCCGAGGTAGAGCTCCTTGCCGAAGCTGGGGAGCCGCCACTCGGTCTCACGGGCCTCTTCGGCGAACTTGCGGGACTCGGCGCTGCTGGGCTCGGTGGTCATGATGGCTCTCGGGTCGGGGTGGGGTTGAGGTACGACGACCGCCCGGGCCGAGGCCCGGGCGGCGGGTCAGTCCTGCAGGACGTAGACGCCGGGGGCGGCGCCGATCGAGGGGTGCTCGGCACTGCCGAGCTCGTCGGGGGCGGGCACGCGCTCCCCGGATCGCTCGATCAGCCAGTGGGCGTGGTCGCCCCACCAACTGCCGTTCTCCAGCTTCGCGTCCTCCACCCAGACGGTCGGGTCATCCGGGGTGTCGGAGGTCTCCCCGACGCGGAAGGTCGAGCGCGACTTCGGATGCGGCGGGTTGACCAGCGCCTGGATGTGCCCGCTCGTGGACAACACGAAGCGCTTCGTGCCGCCGAGGATCCGGGTGCTCCGGTAGGCGCTCTCCCACGGCACGATGTGGTCGGCGCTGCCGGCCAGGACGTAACTGTCGATGTCGACCGCGCGGAGGTCGACCGGCTTGCCGAGGACGCGCTGCGCTCCGGGCCGGATCAGGGCGTTGTCGAGCGCGAGCTTGACGAAGTCGTAGTGCAGACCCGCGGAGAGCCGGACCGTGTCCTGGTTCCAGTAGAGGATGTCGAACGCCGGCAGCGGGTTGCCGAGCAGGTAGTTGTCGACGACGTAGCGCCAGATCAGGTCGTTGGGCCGCAGCCAGGCGAAGACCTCCGTCAGCGACCGGCCGTCGAGGTAGCCGCGCTTGGCCGAGAGCGCCACGGCTGCGGCGGCGTTCTCGTGCCCGACGAGCGCGGAGGTCGTTCCGGCCTCCGACGAGTCCAGGGCGCAGACCAGCAGCGTGATGCTCTTCACGCCCTCGAGCTCGCCGCGGGCCTTCAGCACGCCGAGGGCGGCGCAGCTGACGATGCCGCCGGAGCACGCTCCCACGATGTGGACGTCGTCGGAGCCCGAGACCTCGGACACCACCCGCCGGGCGTCGATGATCGACTGGGCGTAGGTGTCCAGGTCGTAGGCGGCACAGCTGGCGTCGGGGTTGCGCCACGAGACCATGAACACCTGCATCCCGGCCTCGAGCAGGTGCGCGGCGAAGCTCCGGCCGGGGGCGAGGTCCAGCACGTAGTACTTGTTGATCGTCGGCGGGACGATCAGGACGGGGCGCTCGTAGACGGTGTCCGTCTGCGAGCCGTACTGCAGGATCTCGACGACGTCGTCGCGGTAGACGACCTCACCGGGGGTCACCGCCAGGTCACGCCCGACCTCGAACGCGTCGACGTCGACGGTGGTCGGCAGCCGCGGCTCGCTGGACATGTCCTTCGCGAACCGGCGGGCCCCGGCGACGAAGTTCTGGCCGCCGGTGTCGATCGCGCGCTTCAGGACCGCCGGGTTGGTCAGCGGGAAGTTCGTCGGCGAGATCGCGGCGAACAGGTTGGAGACGATGTAGCGCGCCTGCCGGTCCGCCCGCCAGCTCAGGTCGGCCTCGTCGAGCAGCTCGTTGACCGCCTGCTCCACGGCGACGTGGGTCTGCATCAGACGACGGAAGAGCCCGTTCTCGGTCCACGCGACGTCCGCGAAGCGCTTGTCGCTGCGGGGTGGTTGAACCTTCGAACGTCCGCGGGCGACCTGCACGAGCTGCCCGGTCAGGGACGCCGACGTCCGCGCCAGCGTCCGCGGGCGCCCGATGACCCCGCCCACGGCCTTCGCGAGCGTCGGGGTGTGGAGGAAGCGGGAGCTGGAGCCGGAGCCGCCGGCGAGGAAGATCTCCGCGGCGGGGCGGAAGATCGGGCGGGTCTCGACGGGCGTCGCCATCAGGACTTGCCCTCGAACAGGCGGTAGAGGACCTGAGCGATGCAGACGGGCTTGCCGCCGCGGTCGCTCTCGAACGCGAGCGTCAGGCGCAGGGTCGCCCCGCCGTCGAAGCGCTCGACGCCGTCGATGGTCGCCCCCATCCGGAGCTTGGCGCCCACCGGGAGCGGTGCCGGGAAGCGCAGCTTGTCGAGGCCGTAGTTGACGGCCATCGGGAAGTGGTCCAGCGACAGCAGCTGGGCGAAGAGGACCGGCGCCAGGGACAGGGTGTAGTAGCCGTGCGCGATCGTCCCGCCGAACGGCGAGGACGCCGCCCGCTCGGGGTCGGTGTGGATCCACTGGTGGTCCTGCGTCGCGTCCGCGAAGCGGTCGACGTCCTCCTGGCTCACCTCCAGCCAGGAGGACGTGCCGAGCTCCTGGCCGACGGCGGCCTCCAGCTCGTCGATGGTCATCACGCGTGCTGTCGTCGACATCTACAGACCGTTCTCTTCGGGGGACTCGTGGGTCGGACGCGGCGCCGTGTACGGCGTGATCAGTCGTCCTTGTCGGGTGTAATAGCGGAGTCGGAGACGCCTGTGGGAACGGTCGGGTTGGTGATCTCGCCGATCCGGTCGATCAGCTTGATCCACTGCCCCGGCTCCAGCAGCTGCTGGACCTGCTTGCCGAGCTCCTCGTTCTGCCCCGACTGGACCGCGAACCCGACGTGGATGTGATCGTCGTGATCGCCCATCGCCAGCGTGTTGTCGGTGTCGGGGTACTTCATCAGCGAGATGATCTGCGCCGGCTTCATCGTGCCCTGCAGCTGCAGCAGCTGCCGCACGGTCGAGTCGGTGATCGAGCCGGGGCCCTGCGTGCCCTTCGCGATCGTGATCCCGTTGACCGACGCGATGTCGACCGCGTTGCCGGAGAAGTGATGCGACACGTTCCCCGACTTCGACAGCTTGCTGTGCCCGGACCGCAGCGACGTGATCGTCAGCCGCAGGCCGTTGGCGGTCAGGTACTCCAGCGTCGCGAGGACCCGCCGGTCGATCGCGCCGGACGCGATGTCGCGGCGACCCTCGGCGTAGATGCCGAGGTTGCGGTTGGACAGCACCCTGGCCTGCAGCTGCTCCTTGCTCATCAGCAGCACCTGGCCGGCCGTGGCCGCACCGTCGGAGAACAAGGGGTTGGAGCCCTTCGCGCGGTAGACCGCGGTGGACTCCAGCAGCTTCCAGCCGTCGAGGATCGGCTTCGGATCGACCCTCGGGGAGCCCTTCCCGGCCGGATGGACCTCGAACTGCAGGTGCGGCGTCTTGACCGGATCCGTGCGACCGAGACGTCCGAGGACGGTGCCGGCCATGACCTTCGAGCCCTTCTTCAGGCGCACGAGCCGGACGTCGTCCTTGTCCCACCCGTTCAGCGAGACCTTCGACGACCCGTCCTCCAGCGACGCGTTCGCGAGCTGCTCCGCACCGCCGGACTTCCTGGCCATCGGACGCGCCGGGTTCGCGAACAGCGGCTCGACCTGCTCCACGACCCGCGCGGACGTGTCGTCGACCGCGTCTGTCGCGGTCGCCGCGAGCGCCTGCGCCTGATCGGCCAGCTGCGCGACCGGGGCCTCCTGCTTGCCCGCCGACGCCGCCTTCGTCGGCGCGGGGTCCTTCGCCTTGGCGATCTTCTCCAGGCGACGCTGCTCGGCCTTCTCCGCGGCCTTCATCGCCCCGCGCTTGGGCACGGGGTAGAAGTCCGCGACGGTCTTCAGGTTGCCGTACGTGTACGTGTTGCCGTACACGTCGCGCAGCTGCACGAACCTGCCCAGACGGGGGTTCTTGCCGACCTTGACGATCTTGCCGTCCTGGACCGCGACCGCGGCCGCACCGGGGCGAGAGAAGATGTTCGTGTGCCGACGGGCGCTCGAGTTGACGACCCGGGCCTGGTTGCCCTTCTTCTTGCCGCGCTTGGTCAGTTTCTTCGACGTGTCATCCCCCGCGTACCGCGCCTTCGCGGACACCGGGAACACGCCCTGCGTCAGACCGGTCAGCGACCCGACGAGGTCCGGCGGCAGACCACCGATCAGACGCGCCCGCA
>WLOB01000227.1 GCA_009699505.1 Actinomycetota bacterium
ATCCGCAGCGTCACGGCCCTCCGCGACCCGCGGCTCGCCCCGGTGCGGACGACGCGCAGCCGCACGGCCTCGCCGCGGGCGACGGTGACGGCCGCGCGCTGCGCCCCGCAGACCGCGGTCGTCGTGGTCGGTCCCCCGGTCGCGCGGACCGTCGTCCGGGCCTGCGCGGAGGGGACGACGGCGGCGAGGGCGCCGATCGCGACGACGGCACCGGCGGCGAGCCGGCGGGGGGAGGTGCTCATGGTGGTCCTACGTCGACGGGCGGCGAACCGGATGCCCGTCACACAACGCCTGCCCCGCGGGCCGTCGCCCCCCCGAAATCCCCACGCGCGGCGCCCGCGCCGATACCGTACGCCCCCGTACGGAATCCGTCCTCGAGGAGCAGTCGCCGTGACCGACGTCAAGATCACCTACGTGGGCGGCCCGACCGTCCTCATCGAGGTCGGCGGGTGGCGGATCCTCACCGACCCGACCTTCGACCCGCCGGGCAGGCGCTACTTCTTCGGCTGGGGCACGGCGTCGAAGAAGCTGCAGGGCCCGGCCGTCGCGTTCGACGACCTCGGGCGGATCGACGCGGTCCTCATCTCGCACGACCACCACGGCGACAACCTCGACCCGACCGGCCGCGAGCTGCTGCCGCGGATGGGGCAGATCGTCACGACCGCGCCGGGCGCGCGGCGACTCGGCGGCGACGCCCTGGGCCTCGAGCCGTGGCAGACGACGACCCTGGCGTCCGAGGGCAAGAGCGACATCCGGATCACCGCCACCCCGTGCCGGCACGGGCCTCCCGGCTCCAAGCCGATCGTCGGCGACGTCGTCGGGTTCGCGCTGGAGTGGGAGGGCCAGGAGCACGGGGCGTTCTGGATCACGGGCGACACCGTGCTCTACCCGGGCCTGCGCGACGCCGCCCGGCGCCTCGACGTCGGCACGGTCGTCGTCCACCTCGGCGGCGTGACCTTCCCGTGGATCTCGGGTCCGCTGCGGTACACGATGAACGCCGAGGAGGCCGTCGAGCTCTGCGGCGCGCTGGACCCCACCACGATCGTCCCGCTGCACTACGAGGGCTGGAAGCACTTCCGGCAGGGGCGCTCGAAGGCGGGGTCCGTCCTGGGCTCCTCGCCGCTCGCCGACCGCGTGCGCTGGCTGGAGGCCGGGGCCCCGGTCGACCTGTCGGTGTGAGCCCCGCCGGCCGCCCCGCGCAGACGTCCCCCGACGCGTGGGCGGCCGCCGCGCTCGACGAGATCGAGGAGGCCGGGGTGCGCGGCCTGTCGGTGCAGGCCGTCGCCCGGCGCCTCGGCGTGTCGAAGGGCGGCCTCTACCACCACTACGCCGACCGCCGGGCGCTGCTGCGGGCCGCGCTGGACCGGTGGGAGCACCGGCAGGTCACGGAGCTGAACGCGCGCTTCGACGCGATCGACGACCCGCGCCGTCGGCTGCACGAGCTGCTCGAGTACTCCTTCGTGCGGATGGCGCCGACCGTGGTGCTGCAGCTGATGGCCGGGGCCGAGGACCCCGACGTCGCCGCCGTCCTCGAGCGCGCCGCGGAGGCGCGCCTCGGCCTGCTCGCCCGCATCCTCGAGGCGCTCGGGCTGCCGGCCGACGCCGCGCGCCACCGCGCCGTCATGGGCTACAGCCACTACCTCGGCCTGGCGCAGCTGCGCACGCAGTCCCCGGGCGTGCTGGCGACGGACGGGCTCGTCCGGGAGCACCTCGCGGTCCTGGAGGCCGCGCTGCTGGCGGGGACGGACGCGGGCTGAGCCGGGGCGGTCGGCGGGCCGGGCCGACGAACCGGGCCGACGAACCGGGCCGACGCCGGCGGCGGGCCGGGCCGACGCGGCCGGCGACGTCAGCCGCCGTCCTCGTCCTCGCCCGCGACGTACGCCTCGATCGTGCGGTTCGCCCGCGCCCGGGCCTCCCGCGTGTCGGCCCCGCCCGCCACGTCGGCCGCGTGCCACGCCTCGCCGCTGAGCTCGACGAACCAGCGGCCGTCGTCGTCGCCGTCCCAGGACTCGGCGGCCTCCGGCGACAGGTGCAGGACGAGGCCGAGCAGCGACAGGTCCCAGCCGACCCCGGTGGCGCCCGGCCCGTAGTCGGCCCACGTGGCGTCGTCCGCGTCGACGTGGTGCTCGAGCCGCAGCCGCGCGCCGTCGCCGGCGGGCCCGACGGTCACGAGGACCCGCCCCGTCGCGTCCCCGAGCTCCCAGGTCACCGCGAGCGACGACGGCGGCACGCACGACTCGATCGTCCCGCCGGCGTTGCCCTCGAGCTGGAACCGCCCGCCCTCGCGCAGGGTCCCCGACACCGGGAGGAACCACGCGGCGAGCCGGTCCGGCGTCGTCAGCGCGGCCCACAGCTCGTCCGGCGACGCCGGCAGGTCCTGCGTCAGCGTCAGCACGCGCCGGTCGGCCCCGTCGGCCCTCTGCCGCCCGACCTCCCGCCGCACCGCTTCGATCTGCCCGGTGACCTCGACCATGCGGGGATCCTCCCGGGTCGGGCGGGCCGGGGGACGTGCGAGCGGCCCGCCGGCCCCCGCCCGACGGCCCGGCGGGGCGCCGCGGCGCGTCTACCCTGGGCGCATGGCACGACGCGGAGCGCACGTCCCCGGCCGCCCGGGCGGCGGGAGGGCCCTCCCCCACCGCCCCCGCGGGACCGTCGGCGGCGCGCTCGAGGAGGAGGACCGATGAGCACCGAGGACGACGTCCGCGAGCTCGCGCTCGCCCTGCCGGCCACGATCGAGAAGCCGTCCTACGGCACGCCGGGCTTCCGGGTCCGGGACCGGCTGTTCGCGCGGATGTGGGACGGGGAGCCCGACGTCCTCGTCGTGTGGACCGGCGGTCTGGACGAGAAGGAGGGGCTCCTCGCGGCCGAGCCGGAGAAGCTCTTCACGACCGCGCACTACGACGGCCACCCGCACGTCCTCGTCCGCCTGACGGCGGTCGACCGCGAGGAGCTCGCCGACCTGCTGGAGGACGCCTGGCGCGCCCGCGCCCCGCGGCGGCTCGTCGAGGAGCGCGACGCGGGCTGACCGGGCCCGGGGCGCGGGACGCCCGACCTTGCTGGGAGCACCGTCGGGCGGCCGCCCGACGGCCCCGCGCCGTCCGGCTACGTCGCCGAGGTCGAGTCCGACGTCGAGCTCGAGGACGAGCCGTCCTGGGCGGGCGGGGTGCCGCCCTGGGTCCCGCCGGCCGGGGGCGTCCCGCCGGGCCCGCCCAGGTCCCCGCCGGGGCCGCCGGAGGGCATGAGGTCCGCGAGCGCCGCCTCCACCTTCTCCGACGTCGACCCGAGGGCCTTCGCCACCGCGGCGTACATCGCGGTGCGGGGGTCGGTGCCGTCCGCCGAGGGTGCGGCGCCGTCGGCAGAGGACGGCTGCGCCTGCCTGCTCGGGCGCGCCGCCTCGAGCGCGGCCTGCAGCGTCGTCGAGGTCGTCCCGAGCTCCTTCGCAGCGGTCGCCAGCGCGGTGCTGTCGAGGGCGCCCGGGCCGCCGGCACGGCCGCCCCCGGGCCCCTGCTGGGTCGTCGCGGTGCCCTGCGTCGTCGACGTGCCGCCCTGGGCCGCGGCGGACTGCGTGGTCGGGTCGCTCGAGCTCCCGCAGCCGACGGCGCCGAGCGCGGCGGCGGCGGTGACGAGGAGGGAGGTGATCTTCGTGGTGCGGGTCATGCGGACCACGATCCCGCCGGCGGCTGGGAGGACCCTGGGGCGGGTCTGGGGGCTGCCGGGGACCGCCCCGCCGCCCTCAGCGACGCGCCGCGCGCAGCCTGAGCGCCAGCGCCGGGCAGGCCTTCGCGGCGCGCTTGGCGTGGGCGCGCAGGGCGGGATCCGACGCCTCGGGGAGGACGATCGGGAAGCCCCAGTCGTCCAGGACGAGCCCCTCGGGGAACAGCTCGGCGCAGAGCCCGTGCCCGACGCAGGCGATCGGGTCGAGGGCCAGCACGGGCTCCGCCGCGCCCGTCTCCCGCGCGCTCATGCGGCCACCGCCCCATGCCGGCCCCGCACCGACGGAGCCCGCCCGGCCGCGGCGCACGTCGCGCACCGGCCGTGGTGCGCGTGGTCGTCGAGCTCGGCGGCGAAGAGCCGGGTCGCGCTCGTGATCATGCGGACCGTCCCCGTCGGGTGCGCGCACGCGCCGCGTCCGTCGACCATCGCGGTCCAGCGGGTCAGGAGGGCCAGGTCGTCCGGCGCACCGCGGCCGTCTGCCAGGCGGCCGAGCACGCCCGCGATCGCGGCCAGGCCGTTCACGCAGGAGCCGCACTGCCCGGCGGACTGCCCCGCCATCCAGGACCCGAGCCGCGCGACGGCGGCCACCGGGCACGAGGACGCGCCGAGGGCGAGGACGACGCCCGCGCCCACCGCCGCGCCGAGCGGCCGCAGGTCCCGGTCGCTCAGGGCCGGGCGGGCCCCGCCGTCGATCCAGGCGCCGAAGTACCCGCCGACGAGCAGGGCGCGCAACGGCTCGGCGGGTCCGCCGGCCAGCCGCAGGAGCTCGTCGACCGGGGTGCCGACCGGCACCTCGAACACGCCGCGACGGCCGACGGCACCCGAGACGGAGACGAGCGTCGTGCCCGGCCGCTCCGGCGTCCCCGCCTCCCGGAACCACCCCGCCCCGTGACGGACGACCAGCCCGAGGTGGGCGAGCGTCTCGACGTTCTGCACCAGGGTCGGGCGGCCGTGGAGCCCGCGCTCGGCGGGCCGCGGCGGTGCGACGCGCGGCCGGGCCGGCCGGCCCTCGACGTGCGCGAGGACCGCGGTCTCCTCCCCCGCGACGTACCCCTCCGCGGCGACGACGAGGCGGACCTCGGGCCCGTCGCGGGCGCCGCGCTCGTCGAGGGCGGCGCCGAGCGCGGGGTGCGCGGTCGCCGGGGCGACGACGACGATCTCGCGGGCGCCGACGGCCCGGGCGGCGGTGACCGCACCGTCCAGCACGAGGTGCGGCTGGGTCCCGAGCAGCAGCCGGTCCTTGCCCGACGCCGGCTCGCCCTCCGTGCCGTTCACGACGACCACGGGGTGCCGCGCAAAGGCGACCGCCTCGAGCTTGCGGGCGGTCGGGAAGCCCGCGCCGCCGCGCCCGCGCAGCCCGGCGTCGGCGACGGCCCGGATCAGCGCTTCGGCGTCGGAGCGGCCGAGCGCCGGCAGCGGGCCGTGCACCGCGTGGTGGCGGGCCAGGTCGGTCGGCCCGTGCGGCACGGCGGCGGACAGCAGGCGGGTGCTCATCAGAGCAGCTCCCGGTCGTGGGTGGTTCGGCGGACCGCGGGTGCGGTCCGTGCGGTGGTGCGCCGCGGGCCGACGGCGGCGGGACCCGGGGCCGTCCGCGAGGCGGAGGACGCGGCGGTCGTCGGGCCGCCGGGCCCACCGGCCACCCGCAGGCCGTGGGCCGGCACCGTCGGCGCGAGCGGTGCGGCGACCGGCGCCGGCTCGCGGGTCAGGCGGGCCCACAGCGCCGCCAGGACGACCGCGGTGCAGGCGACCGAGAGCCACGTGAGCCAGCCGGTGGTGCCCGTGTCGGTGCCGATCCCCAGGCCGTGGGCGAGCGCGACGGGCCAGCAGGCGTAGGCCGCCAGGTGCACCGTGCGCCAGGTGCGCACGCCGATCCGGGCGCGCAGCACGCTCGTGACGACGAGCGCCAGGAGCAGGTCGAGGGCGAGCGTCCCGAGACCGAGCCACAGCGGCTCGTAGTCGCTCAGGAAGGGCACGACCGCGTCGACGAGGCGGATCTGGACGTAGGGATCGATCACGCTCGCGGCGACGTGCACCACGAGGAGGACGACCACGAGCAGCGAGGTCGACCGGTGCAGGTGCTCGAGGACGAACCGCGGGGTCCGGCGCGGCGCCCAGCGCTGCTGGTTGGCGATCCCCAGCGCGACGGTGAGGGTCAGGAGGACGAGCGTCACCGCGCCGGTGGCGCGGGCGAGGTACCAGAGGCTCACGAGGCGCCCGAGGTCACGGGGGCCGAGGCCCCGGGGTCGGTGGGGGCGGTCGAGTCGGTCGAGTCGGCGTCGGTCGAGTCGGTCGAGGTGGTGGCGGTCGAGTCGGTCGAGGTGGTGGCGGTCGGGGAGCCGTCGACGGCCGTCGACGTCCCGTCCGTGGAGGACCCGCCACCGCCCGGGGTGGTCTGCGTCGTCGTGGTGACCGCTGCGGCGGTGCCCGCGGAGCCCGCACCGCTCCCGGCGGTCAGCACGCTGAGGCCCAGGACGAGCGCGGCGCTGCCCGCGACGAGACCCCCGGTCAGCCGGCGCGCGGTGCGCAGGCCGCGGTCGCGTCGCTCGCCCGGTCGCGGCGGCTCGGGCGCGGCGGACCTCGCGTCGGGGGACGGGCGGTCGGCGATGGGGTCGTGCGGCATGGGGACACCATCCGCCGGGGGCCTCCACGGGCCCTCAAGCGTCCCTGGGGATTCCCCGAGAGCGCCCGGCCCGAACGGCGGATCCGGCCCCGCCGCGCGGACGGGCGACCGCGACCCGGGAGGCCCGGCCCGTGCGATGGTGTGCCCCGCAGCACCCTCGAAGGAGCCCCCCGTGGACCGCAGCCCCGCCCCAGCCACCGCCGTCACCGCGAGCCGTCCCGGGCGGTCCCGGACGATCCTTGCCGCGATCGCCGTCCTGCTCGGCCTCGGCGCGGTCGCCGCGCCCGCGTCCGCCGAGACGGCGAGCCCCCGCATCGTCGGCGGCAAGCAGGCCACGATCACCCAGCGCCCCTTCCAGGTCGCGCTGTACGACCCCGCGCCCAACGGCCAGCCGACGAGCCCGTACCTCGGCCAGTTCTGCGGCGGCGCGATCGTCGACGCCACCCACGTCGTCACCGCCGGCCATTGCGTCTTCAGCGGCCAGAACGGCCAGGCGCGCCCCGTCTCGAGCGTCCGCGTCCTCGCGGGCACCGCGCGTCTGCGCGACGGCGCCGAGCCCGAGGCCCCCACCGCCCGCGACGTCGCGGTCACCCAGATGGTCGTCCGGCCGGGCTTCACGCTCTCCAACCTCGACGGCGACGCCGCGGTGCTGACGCTCGCCGAGCCGCTCTACACCGGCAGCCCGCAGATCGACGGGACGACCTCGATCGCCCCG
>WLOB01000228.1 GCA_009699505.1 Actinomycetota bacterium
CGGCGACCGGCGGACGCCGCGCCGAGGGGACCCGTGCAGCGGCCGGGGCGGGGGCGGCCGACGGCACGGCGACGGGGGCCGGCCGCCCCGCGGTCCCCGCCGGCGGCTACGAGATCCGGCACGGGCGCGTCGTCCGCCACGGCGGCGCGCCGCTCCTGGCCGGCGACCCGGTCGCGTCCGCCGCGGACGAGGTCCCGTCGGCCGACGAGGGGTGCGTCCTGGGCGTCGTCGCCGGGACCTCGTGGCACGGGCTGCTCGAGCACGACGAGGCCCGGCACGTCCTGCTGGCCTGGGCCGCCGGGCTGCGCGGCCGACGGTTCGCCCCGGGGCCCGCGCGCTTCGCCGAGGTCCGCGAGCGCCGCTACGACGTCCTGGGCGACCTCGTGGCGGAGCACCTCGACACGGACGCGCTCCTGCGGCTGCTCGAGCACGGCGTCCCGTCGGGCCTGCCGACGCTCGCCTGCGGCCCCCTGGGCTGAGCGGCGTCCGGCCCTCAGGCCTCGGGCCGCGTCTCCTCCCGCACCCACTCGAGGTAGGGCCCGTAGCCGCCGACCACGGGCGTCACGACCACCTCGGGGGTGTCGTACTCGTGGCGGGTGACGACGAGCGCGACGAGCTCGTCGACGCGGTCCGCCGCGGTCTTCAGGCCGAGGGTCCACTCCTCCGCGGTCTCGATCTCGCCGTCCCAGCGGTACACGCTGCGGACGGGCCCGCCGAGCTGCGCGCACGCCGCCAGGCGCCCCGCCACGGCCGAAGCGGCGATGAGCGCGAGCGCCTCGCGGTCGTCCCCGGCGACGGTCACGAGGACCACCGCGTCGGCGTCGGCGTCGGGCACGGGCGTCGGGCTCATGCGAAGGGGTTCCGCGCCTCCGCGGGCGCTCCTCCGTGGGTCACCCCGGACGGCCGTCCCCCGCCGCTGGGCGAGCCGGTGCCGGCCGACGCGTCCTCCGGAGCGGTGCGGCCGTCCGCGTCGCACCCGACCGGGTCGTCGTCGCCGGCCTCGGGACGCCCGTCGTGCGGCGTGGGACCGCCGCGGTCGGGGTCCGGCCCGCTCGCGTCGCTGCCCCCGCCCGCACCGCCGCCCTCCCGGGAGTCGTCCCCCTCCGGGGCCTCGGCGACCTCACCCGCCTCGTACGCCGCCCGGTCGAGCCACCGCCGCGCGGGGTCGCCCGCGAGCCCGTGGACGACGATCGACGTCACCGTGAGCGCGACGACGGTCCAGAGGACGACCGCGGCCTCCTCCTCCGGCAGCGCGCCCGACGTGACGACGACGCTCGCGTAGAAGAGCGAGCCGACGCCGCGGACGCCGAAGAACGAGACGAACGCGCGGTCGCGCAGCGGCATGCCCGAGCCGATCGTCGCGACCAGGCCGGCCGCGGGGCGGATCACGACGATGACGAGCAGCACGAGGCCCCAGCCGGCGACGCCCGGCGTGCCGAGCCCGTCGATCGTGAGCATGGACGCGGCGAAGAGGACGACGGCGAGCTCGCCCAGGCGCTCGAAGACCGACGCCCCGCGGTGCGTGCCGGCCTGCATCTCGTGGTCGCGCTCGTAGCGGCGGAAGGCGATGCCGGCGACGAACGCGGCGATGAAGCCGTACGCGTCGATCAGCTCGGTCAGGCCGTAGACGCCGAGGACGACGCCCACGCCCACCCAGGCGTCGAAGTACTCCTTCATGTAGCCGCGGTCGCGCGCCTCGCGCACGACCCGGGCGGCCAGCCGGCCGAGCACCGCGCCGGCCACGACGCCCGCCAGGATCGCCCAGAGGACGTCCGAGAGCAGCCAGCCCAGGACGTTCCCGTCGTCGCCGCCGTGGGCGATCATGATGCCCGCGATGACGAACGGGTAGGCCAGGCCGTCGTTGAAGCCGGCCTCCGCGGTCAGGGCGAAGCTCGTGTCGCGCTCGTCCGGCTCGCCGGGGGGCCCGATGCCGAGGTCGCCCGCGAGGACCGGGTCCGTGGGCGCGATGGCCCCGCCGAGCATGACCGCCGCCCCGATCGACAGGCCCATGGCGCCCCAGCCGAAGAGCACGACGACGGCGATCGTCAGCGGCATCGCGATGATCAGCAGGCGCAGCGCGTGACGCCACGCGCGCCAGGTGAGCGAGCGGTCCACCGCCATCCCCGTGCCGAAGAGCGCGATGATCGCCACGACCTCCGTGAGGTGCTCGAGGATCGACGCGTCCTCGATCGGGTCGAACGGCGAGCCGCCCAGGACGGGGATCGCCGCGGCGGCCAGCCCGCCGAGCAGGAGGTAGACCATCGCCGAGGTGAAGGTCCGCCCGCCCTGGTTGCTCAGCGCGATCGTCGCGATCAGGAGCCCCGCGCCCGCCAGGACGAAGACGAGCACCTCCGCGTGGCTGCCGGGGTGGAACCCCGGGTCGGCGGCCAGCGATGGCCGGAGGATGGAGAACGCGTCGAACACCGTCGCGGTCTCTACCCGCGCCCCCGGGGCCGCACGCCGGGCTTGCGCACACTCCGGACGGTCGGTGGAGGCCCGCGGACCGCGGACGGCGCGGCGTCCGCGCCCCCTCTGCCGTACGGTCGCAGGGGTGAGCGCGCTCCGCCTCGGCCTCCTCCAGTTCCACCCGGTGGTGGGCGACATCCAGGGCAACCGCGACCGGATCGCGGCGATGCTCCAGGAGGCCGCCGGACGCGGCGCCGAGCTCGCGATCTGCGGCGAGCTCGCCCTCTGCGGCTACCCGCCCCAGAGCCTCATCGTCGACGAGGGGATGCTGCGCGAGGCCCAGCACGCGCTGGAGGACCTGGCCGACGGCCTGCCGCCCGGCCTCGTCGCCCTCATCGGCGCCCCGCACCCCACGCCCGACCTGCGCGGCGTGCAGAACGCCGCCGCCGTCCTCACGCGCGGGCAGGTCGCCGGCTGGGCGGACAAGCAGCACCTGCCGACCTACGCGGCGTTCGACGAGGGCCGCTACTTCGTCCCCGCCCGCCACTCCTTCGTCGCCGAGCTGCCCGAGGCCCGCGTCGGCGTGATGATCTGCGCCGACCTGTGGGAGCCCGAGCCCTCCGCCGCCTGCGCCGCGGCCGGGGTCGACCTGCTCGTGGCGCTGAACGCCTCGCCGTACTCCCCGGGCATGCAGCGCCGACGGGAGTCCACCACGATCGCCCGCGCGCTCGAGCACACCGTGCCGGTCGCGTACGTCAACCTCGTCGGCGGCCAGGACGGCCTCGTCTTCGACGGCGGCTCGCACCTCACGGACCACGCCGGCGCGGTCGTCGCCCGCGGCCCCGCGCTCGAGGAGGCCGTCGTGATCTGCGACGTCGACCTCTCGTGGTCGCGCCGCTCCGCGCGGTCGGAGCCGCACCGCCGCGCCGCCCAGCGCCCCGCGCCGGGGGCGGTGCACGTCCTCCCCGTCCAGACGGGCGCGGACCCGCGCGTGCAGCCGCCGGAGGACGGGCAGCCCGCCGACGGCGTCGCCCCCTGGCCCGGTCCCGAGGACCACCGCTGGCGCGCCGTGCGCACGGCCCTGACCGACTTCACCGCCGGCCTGCGGATCGACCGCGTCCTCGTCGGGCTGGACGGCACGCTCGGCGCCGGTCTGACCGCGCTCGCCGCCGCGGAGGCCCTCGGGCACGAGCGGGTCGTCCTCGTCGACGCGCTCCCGGAGTCCGTCGCGGCCGACGACGACCGGCGCGCGTGGACGGCCGCCGTCGTGGCCGCCGGCGGCTGGCCCTCGTCCGCCGCCGGGACCGCCGGCCCCGACGACGGCATGCCGGTCGCGCTGCCGCTCGTGCACGTCGCCGCCCCGGACCCCGGGGCCGAGCCGGGCGACCACACCGCCGACGCGCTGCCGCTCGAGCAGGTCGTGCCGGACGAGGACCCGGCCGTGCGACTCATCGCCAGCCGCACGACGCTCCTGGGCCTCGAGCTCGCCGCGGACGCCCACGAGGCGCTCCTCCTGTCCTCCGCGGACCGCACGATGCGCGCCCTCGGCGGCGGCTGGCCCCACGAGCTCGCCGGCGGCTTCGCGCCGATCGGCGACCTCACCCGCGGCTGGCTCGTGTGGATCGCCCGCTGGCTCGCCGACCGCGAGGACGGCGCGCTCGTCCCCCCGGAGAGCGTCCTCGAGCGGGCCGCCGAGACGATCGGCGGCCCCGACCCGCTGCACGAGCCCTGCGCCACGCTCGACCGGGTCGTCGAGGGCTACATCGACGCGAACCACCCGACGGAGGTCATCGTCGAGCGGGAGGGCCTGCCGACCGCGATGGTCCTCGCGCTCGCGGACCGCATCGACCGCGCGGAGCTCCGCCGCCGCTCGCAGCCCATCGCGCCGCGCATGTCGGGCCGCGCGCTGTCGGACGACCGGCGGATCCCCGTCGTCTGGCGCCGCGGCTGGCCGTAGGCCGGCGGACGCCCGTCGGGCGCGGGCCCGCCGGATAGGCTCGGGCGATGGGCAAGAACTCCAAGCTCCCGCCCGGCTTCGGCCAGCACGACTACGGGCCGAAGGGCATCGGCCAGCACGTCCTGTTCTGGGTCGGGGTCATCGTCTGCTTCGTCGTGATCGGCGCGGGCATGCGCGAGGACAACGTGCTGCTCATCGCCATCGGCGTCGTGCTCGCGCTGCTCTTCGCCCGCCAGGTCAAGGAGTGGTACACGCCCCGGAGCTGAGGGGCCCCGGCGCCGCGGGTCCGCACCCCGTCGCGGGTCGGCGGGGCCCGGGGTCGCGGGACGGCGCGCCCGGGCGACACGGCCGACCGGCGCATAGGGCATCCTCGTCCGGATGCGCGCACTGATCGCCGGAGCCGGGGAGGTCGGCTGGTACCTCGCCGGGCGCCTGGCGCGGGAGGGCCACGAGGTCGAGGTGCTCGACCTCGACCGCGAGCTCCTCCTGCACCGCTCGCGCGCCGGGCTCGACGTCCGCGTCGAGCGCGCCGACGCGACGTCGCCGAAGGACCTGCTCGAGCAGCGCGCCGGCGAGGCCGACCTCTTCGTCGCCGTCACCTCGATCGACGCGATCAACCTGGTCGCCTGCCTGCACGCCAAGGCGCAGGGCGCGACCCGCACGATGGCCCGCGTCCGCGACGCCGACTACTACCCCGCGGGCGAGGACACCGCCCAGGGCACCCTCGGCATCGACGTCCTCGTCTCCCCGGAGCTCGCCGCCGTCGGCGACATCGAGTCCGCGCTGCGCGTCCGCGGCGCCGTCCGCGTCGAGCGCTTCGCCGACGGGGCGCTCGCGATCGCCGAGTGCATGGTGACCGAGAACTCGCCGGCCGCCCGCCGCGCCGTCGTCACCCGCCCCCACGCCACGCACTCCAAGATCGGCGCGCTCCTGCGCGACGGGCGCGTCCACCTGGCCAACAAGGACACGACCCCGCTGCCCGGCGACCACGTCGTCCTGGCCGTCGGCCGCGACGAGCTGAAGGAGGCGTGCCGCGAGATCGACCCCGTCGCGCGCAACGTCCACCGGGTCGCGATCTTCGGCGCGGGCCAGATCGGCGTGGCGCTCGCCGCCCGTCTGGCGCACCTGGGCCGCGAGGTCGTCGTCCTCGAGCCCGACGAGCGCCGCGCCCGCGACGCCGCCGAGGTCCTCGAGGACCGCTCGATCGAGGTCCTGTGGGAGGAGGGCGCCTCCGAGGCCGCGCTGCGCGAGGCCGGCGTCGACACCTGCGACGCGTTCGTCTCCTGCGCCGACGACGACCGCGCCACGCTCCTGGCGTGCACCCACGCCGACCGGCTCGACATCGGCCTCGTGCTCGCCGTGCTCTCCCGCGAGGAGTTCGCGCCGCTCGCCGAGGCGCTGGGCGTCGACGGCATCATCGCCCCGCGCCTGGCCGCCGCCGAGCGCATCCTGCGGACCTCCCGCGGCACCGGCGCGCGCAAGAGCACCCTGATCGTCGACGGCCTCGAGGCGCTCGAGTACCGGATGGCGCCGGGCAACCCGCTCTGCGGCAGGCCGATCGCCGCGTCCCTCCCCCACGACACCGCGCTGACCGCCGTCGTCCGCGACGGGGTCGTGCGGTTCCCGAGCGAGATCGACCGCTACGAGCAGGGCGACATCGCGCTCGTGCTCGCCACGGGCAACGGTGCGCAGAAGCTCGGGGCGGTGCTCGACCGGTGAGCGACGTCACCGCCGACGCCCGCCGCCTCCGGTGGCGGCTGCGGCGCCCCGGCCGGCCACGCATCGGGGCCCGCATCGGGCCGCTGACCCGCCGCGCCCTGACGGCCGGCGCGATCGCCCTGGCCGTCGCCGGCCTGGTCTGCACGATCACCGCCGTGGTCTCCGACGGCCGGGCCGTCGGGGCGTTCGGCGCCTCGACCGCCGCGGCGGCCGTCCTCGCGCTGCTCCTGCGCCAGACGTGGGTCGGGCGGACGATGCCGTCGCCCACGGGACGCGACGGCCTCATGGCCGCCGGACTGACCTGGGTGGCCGCGAGCCTCTTCGCCTCGATCCCGCTGCTGCTCTCCGGCTCGTTCCCGCGGGTCGCCGACGCGATCTTCGAGGGCACCTCCGGCATCACCACCACGGGCGCCACGGCGCTCGTCGAGGTCGACGGGCAGCCCAACGCCGTCCTCCTGTGGCGCTCGCTGACCCACTGGATCGGCGGCATCGGCATCGTCGTCCTGCTCGTCGCGATCGCCCCCGCGGCCGGTGGCGCCGCGCGCCGCGTGCTCCTCGGCGAGACGAGCCGCGTGCAGGAGGAGACCGTCGCCCCGCAGATGCGCGACACCGCCCGCATCACCGCGCTGATCTACCTGACCGTCACCGGCATCGCCCTCGTCGCGCTGCTCCTCGTCGGGCTCTCCCCGTGGGAGGCCGTCAACCACGCGATGTCCGTCGCCTCGACGGGCGGGTTCTCCACCCGCACCGCCTCCGCGGGGGGCTTCGAGTCCGTGTCGGTCGAGATCGCGCTGACCGTGCTGATGCTCGCCTCGGGCGTCTCCTACGTCATCTGGTGGCGCCTCGTCACCGGCCGCGGGCTCGGGATCCACGGCGTCGAGCTGCGGTCCTACGTGGTCTTCGTCATCGGCA
>WLOB01000229.1 GCA_009699505.1 Actinomycetota bacterium
GCGACGAGGACCCGATCCCGCCGAACCCCGACGCTTCGGACCTGCCGCCGATCCACCCGTACTGGGGACCACGGCCCCCGCTGTAGGCCAGGATCCGGCGACGCTCGCGGCAAATGGCCGCTGGTGACAGATCCGTTAGCACCGCCCCTATTTGCGGGTTCCGTCCGGAGCTCGCGGTGTACTACACGCGCGATGTCGACCTCCCCTGCACCGCTGCCGCTTGAGGACATGCCCGCTGCACGCGTCTTGGCCGTTCAGCCGGCCCACACAACGCGTACCGGCAAGCCGGTAAAGAAGCGCAACGGTCGCGTGACCAGCGTGCAGGTCCGCCCCGAAGACGACGCCGTCCTTGCCGCCTACCAGGCCAAGGTCGGCGTGAAGGCGGGCGAGGCGTTCCGCCTTGCCCTCCATCGGGCAGCTGCAGCCGAAGGGATCGACGTCGATTCCATCGTCAAGGGAGTCGCCGCCTAGAAGGTCGCTCCCACAACGAAGAGGGCCTCTCGCTGGAACGAGAGGCCCTCGGGTGCTGCATAGCCGCTGTCAGTGGCGACCAACCAACGTGTGCTCCGCATTGTAGCGGGGTCCTCCGGACGGATTCACCCCACGCGCAAAAGCTCCTGCTAGCGCGGCGGTTTTCTGATGCCTGAAACGGCGTCGGCTCGTCTGGTTTCTCGACGGCGGGTGTCATCCCGAACGCCGTCCCCTCCCCCATGCCCGGCCGGGTTTTCGGCCGGCGTTCGGGATGGCCTCCTCCGCCACCACCACGCCTCCGCGGGCTGCCGCTGGGTCGTCGACCTCGTCGACGCGCCCCGCAACGGTCCGGTCCGGTCCCGACGGCCGTGTCCGCCTGACCGGCCTGCGTCGCGCTGCTGCGGGCCCCTGCCCGCTTCGCGACGTCCGCCACGCGCCGGCGCCGGCGCGTCCCTTCCCCGTGCCGCTCCCGGAGCGCCTGGCGGATCCCGTCGACGTGCTCGCCGCCCGGCTGGCGGTGTCGTCGCGGCCGCAACCGGACGGGTGGCGAAGGGACGTGCTGGTCTACGCGATGCTCGAGGACGCTGCCCGCACGATCCAACGCGGCCGCCCCAAGTCTGCGGCGGTGGTTCTGGGCACGCACGAGGCCGCAGAGCGCCTGCAGGCCCGTGAGAGCGGACGCGGCCGCGTCAAGACCACGGGCAGGGAGGCCAAGCCCGACAACACCAGCCTGCGCCGCTCCTTGAAGCGGCTCGAGCAGGCCGGCTTGATCCGCCGCGAGGTGGTGCGCGACGTCGAGGACCAGGAACGCTGGACCGTGGCCACACTCCTCCCGCTCCCCCCGGCCGTCGACGATCTCGCCGGGCAGGCCACCGCCCTCCTCTCCCGCTGGCTCGACGAGCGCCCCGCTGCGTGGACTGCACCGCTGCGCCGGCTCGCCCGCCGCCGCGCCGACACGAAGCTGCGGACGGAGGCTCGGACCGCCTACCGCCGCGAGGTCGCGCGGGCCGAGGTCGTCGCCTCCGGACGAGCCCCCGCCGTGCCGGTTTCGGACCAAGGTGCCTCCCCCTGCTGGGGCAGTGGCCTAAAGGCCACTGCCACTGAGCAGAACCGTAGTGGTGAGAAGAAGGAAAACGCGGGCGCGCGCGTACGCCCGTCCACGGAAAACGAATGCATCGAAGACGGGGGAGGCGAAGCCTCCGCCCGGGCCGAGCGACTGATCGTCGCCGTGAGGCCGTTTCTGGCGCCTCTGACGCCGATCGAGGCCGACAGGGTCGGGAACAACGGCCTGGGGTGGCTCAGCCGCTCAGAACGCCTCCGATGGGCGCGAACCGTTGGTCGGTGGGAGCGCGTCCGCGGCCTGGCCGCCAACGGTTGGGACCAACTCGACGCCTACGAGGCCGCCGCCCAGACGATGTGGGACCTCACCCACGGGGCCACCAGGCCGATCAGCCCGAACCACCGTGCGCTGACCGTCGACGAACGCGACGGCGTCAGGCGCATCCGCCCTCTGGCGATCGTCGCCCGCGTGATGCACCTCCTCACTCGCGACCTCGCCGCCCTGGCCAAGGAACGGCGCGAACAGGCGGCGCTCCGCGACGCCGCCGCGGCCGCGATCCGACCGCCGATCTGGGTTCAGACCGACCCCGCCGGCCAGCCGCGATGGCGCTCCACCCAGCACGTCGTGCTCCTCGCCAAGTGGATGCCGTCCGACGCCGAGCTCGCCCGTGCAGTGCCCACGATTCGCGCGATGATCTACGCCCTCCCCTCCCCCCACCACGGCACAATCCCCGTAAGCGTCGGCATCGCCGACCGGGACGGCGGCTACGTGCGGCTCCCGCTGCGCCGGGCGCGAGGTGGGGAGAATCCCGGCCCGAGGAGGCTGGTGCGCAGGATCCCTGCGGCCGCACCTCGTCGGAAGGGTCGCCGTTGAGCGCTGTCTACGTGTGTAAGACACACGCCATACGGTTGCGTTGCATGACGGCCGTACGGCTGTCCGCACGTATGTCGCTGCGGGTGTCTAGGTGGCCGCCTCGCGGTCCTGTCGTACGAATGACGTGCATGCGCCGGTACTGCTGTCATGCTGTGCGCATGGCCACCATTGTTCTCGGTACAGACAAGGGGGGGACGGCGAAGACGACGTCGGCCGCCAATTTGGCAGCGGCGCTCGCCGGCGGCGGTGCATCGGTGTGCGTTCTGGACTGTGATCCGCAGGGCGACCTCAGTGCGCTGTTTGGGCTCGACGACTACGAAGGCCCGCGGCTCACGGCGTGGCTTCGAGACCCTGGAACAAACGCCGAGCCAGTGCGGGCGCCGTCAGGCCTGGCCATCATCCCGGGAGACCTTGACCAGGCCGATGAGGCGGCCGGCCTGCAGCGCGTCGAGGGAGGCCACCTACGCCTCCGTGAGGTCTGCGATCGCCTCAGCGAGACCTACGACTGGCTGATCCTCGACCCACCGCCGGGCACAGCGCCCATGCTCACGTTGGCCATGTTCGCAGCGGACGCCGCCATTGTTCCGGCGGGCACGAAAGACCTCGATATCCGTGGGGCCACCGCGTTCTTGAGCCGCATCGAAGACGGCGAGTTTGACGACGATGCGCGGACTCTCGCACTGCTCGGGATCCTCCTCACCCAGACCAACCCCCGCCGCGTCCTGCGCCGCCAGGCACACGACGCTTTGGCAGGAGCGGGAATCCCCGTGATTCCACACGAAATACCCCTGCAAGAGCGCGTGAGCGGCCACATGCGTCACGGCAGGCCGACCGTCGAGATCGAGCCCGACGGGAAGATCGCGCGTGCCTACCGAGACCTCGCGGCGTGGCTCATCGACGAACAGAAGAAGGCGACCGCATGAACGACAAGATGCCCCTCAGCAGGCCCAAAGCACGAGGTTGGAGCTCCAACACCGCGCCGGTGCCGGCTCCCGCCCCGACTACCGCCGCGACGGCGTCTGCCGGCATAGCGCTGCCCGCGGACGCGGCGCCGGCCGTGGCCGCTGCTCCTCGGCCCGAGGCGAGTCGACCCGTGACGATCCGGCTTCGAGCCAGCACGGAGGCTCAGCTCGACGCACTGCTGGCCCCCCTCGCCGCCCACGGTGTCGACCGAACGGAGATGTTCCACGCGCTCGTCGAAGCGGCGGACCTCGACTACGCAAAGGCCGCAGTGCAGCGTCGCCGCCACCGACTCGCGGACCTCGCCTGAGGACACGGCATGGGCTTTCTCGGCGGCTTCTTCGTCGGCGTCTTCGCGCAGCCCCTCGCCAAGCTGTTCGGGTGGTTCCTCGTGCTGCTCCTCATCGGCACCGTCGTCGACGTCGCGATCCTGGGGAACAAGACGCCGCCCTCACGGGAGAGCGGCGCCCAGATCGTCCGCGCGGTCGACGGTGACACGCTCGTTGTTCGCCAGAGCGGCGAGGAGAGCCGCGTGCGGGTGCTCGGGATCGACACGCCCGAGGTGCACGGGAGGAGGGAGTGTGGGGGAGAGGCCGCATCGCGGGCGGCGAAGCGTTGGGTGCAGGAGAACCAGCTCGTGACGCTGCGCTCCGACCCGGCCGCGCCGGACCGTGATCGCTACGGACGGCTCCTGCGCTACGTCGAGCCGCCGAAGTTCGAGCTACAGCCCGGCGAGGACCTCTCCGGGCAGATGGTGAGTCGCGGTCACGCCCGGGTCGCGGCCTACGGCCAGGACCTCGAGAAGCTGCGCGAGCTTCGCCGGTTCGAACGTGCCGCCAAGCGCGCCGGCCGCGGCCTCTGGGCCTGCCCATAGCCCCGGTCCCCGGCGCCGGGGACCGGGGGACGGTCAGTCCGCGATCGCCTCGAGGCGATCGAGCATCCCGCGCAGCACCCACGACCCCGGCCCGGACGGCACGACCACCAGCGTCGACGTCGCGTACGCCCGCACCGCCGCGGCGGTCGTGATGTCGCGGGCGGCCTGGTGGATCTCGTCGGCGACCCGCAGGACCCCGGGGTCTTGGCGGGAGAGGTCGGCGGCGTCCTGCAACGCCCCGCGCCACCCCGAGTGGTCCTCCGGGTCGCCGGGGTCATTCTCGAGGAGACCGCGGGCGACCTTTTTACCCAGATGGGCCATCGCCCCGTCACGATCACCGTCCGGGGGCCTGCGCACCACACTCACCCGCCTGATCCTGCCACGACCACACGCCGGGCGCCCCGGGCGTCGACGGGCTCAGCGGCGCGGCGGCCGCCCTGGCCCGGGTTCGGCGGCCCGGGCGCGGATCTCGGCGAGGTCGACCTCGCGGCAGAGTGGCTCGAGGCCGGCGATGGCGACGGGGTCGGGCAGGATCTCGACCCACGTGTGCAGCTGGTCGAGGTGATCGAGCCCGATCCGCAGCTCGAGCGCCAACCGCGCGACCAGCCGCGCCCGCGCCCTTGAGCCCCGATCGCCCTCGGGTTCGTGTTCGGCGAGGAACACGCAGACGTCCAGCGCGTCGGAGAACCGCAGCTCGCGAACGTCCGCCAGCCATCCCGCCGCACGCCACACCCGATCCGGACCCGGCCCCGCAACGCGGTCGCGAGCCGCTGACGCTCCACCGACGATCTCCCCGCCACCCCCGACATGTTCGCACGCGCGGGGCGGGCGGAACGGGCCCTAGGCAGCCGCCGCGGGGCGCGCTACGGTGGCGTAGTTCATGCCGATCCTGGTGCGGCTGGACGGGACAACGATGCTCTGTTGCCCGGGACGGCGACAGAGCACATACGGGAGCGCCGCCACCGGCGGCGCAACCACCACACACGCAGCCGAACGCCCCTGAGACGCATACTCGGGGGCGTTCGTCTTTCCCGGGGGAGGGGCGGACATCGCCGCCGCGGCGGCTACGCTCGCCGACGTGGACCCCGACGCCTACGACGACTTCCTCGCCCCGCTCCCCGACGCCCGCGCGACCGCCGTCAAGGCCTGGCTCGGCAGCACCCTCAAAGCGTGCCCGGTCTGCGACCAGCCGATCCACGTCATGGACTCCCACCGCCTGACGAAGACCGGGCTGCACCACACCGCCTGCGTCCCGCAGGACGACTGAGCGCCGCCGCGATGCCCGCCCCGGCCCTGCTCCGCCGGCCCGGCCGCCCGTCGGTGGTCACCGAGCCGGAGGAGATCGACGAGCTCGCCGCATGGATCGTCGACGAGCAGCGCGACCGGCCGCTCGTCGTCCTCACCGCCCGCGAGGGCGACGAGGCGCCGTATTTCCCCGTCGCGTCGGTGCAGCGTCTCGTCGGTACCGTCGGCGACGTCGTCGCGATCGCGCAGTACCCGGGCGGCCGGCTCACCCGGGCGCTCGCGCGGGCCCTCCCGGACGGGATGATGGTCTTCGGCGGCGCCGCCCGGATCTACTGGCCGCCCGCCGACGTCGGCCTCGACCCCGACTGCCACCCGCTGGTCCGCGCGGACCCCGGGGCCGGACCGAGCGCCGCGAAGCGGGACCGCCTCGCCGACCGCTGGCGCCGCGGCCCCGACGACCGCGACCCCTACGCCGGCACCGCCGACGGCCTGCCGGTCGCGATCGTGCGCGCCTGGGTCGCGCTGATCCCCGACGACGAGCTCCGCGAACGCTTCCCGCTGCGCGCCTACCGCGTCGCGCCGGCGCTCGCCGAGCAGCTCGAGGTCCTCGAGCCTGCCCGGGCGCCGGTCGCCGCGGCCGCCGCCCAGATCCTCAGTGGCCACGCCTGGACCCAGCCGGGACCGATCCCGCGTCGCGTCGAGCAGGGCGGCCGCCCGATCGTGCGCGACTCCGACTCCGCGGTTGCGTGGTCGTATCCGCTTGCCGACAGCGACCAGCCGCTCGCCTACTGGCAGCCTGCCGACGGGCCGATCACCCTCGCCCGCATCGGCGCCCACGACACCCCGCCCGCACTACCGCCGAAGACGCCGGCCCCCGCGAAGGCCGACCCGCCCGCCGCACCGGTCGCCGAGATCGCGGCCGGCTCGCCTCCAGCCCGGAGGCCAGCGGAACGGGCGTCGCCGACGCCAAAGGCGGCCGGAGCCCCGGCTCTAAAGGTCACCGACGAGCAGCTGCTCCGCGTGCTCCGCGACGCCGGCGAGCCGCTCCTCGCGCCCGAGATCCGCGCCGCGCTCAACATCGACCCCGGAACGGACCGCCGCGTCGTCTCCGCCCTCCTCGGCGACGCCGTCGAGCGCGGCGTCATCCAACGCACCGGCCAGCGGCGCGGCACCCGCTACGCCGCCCCCTAGCCGGGCCGGGCGCCGCGATCGTGCGCCGCCCAAGTGGTTCCCCGGTCACCTTCCGGCATCGCGCACGCACCGGCTGCGCGCCACCGACCACGCCTGATCGGTACCGGCGCGACGACGCGACATCGCATACGTGTCGACGAGGTGCTCGGCCGTCGACGCGGCGCCCGTCCCGGGTTGCTCCTATGTCAACCCTCTGGCCCCGACCACGGCGAAATGCCGCGATGGTGTCCCGCTAGCCGATCGCCTGTTGGGGCACCATGGCTGCGAGTCGCCCCCGGAAGGTGCGAGCGTCCGCTTCGGATGCTCCGCCGCCCGGCA
>WLOB01000023.1 GCA_009699505.1 Actinomycetota bacterium
CGCGCGGCGCGCGGCCGCCCGGGCCGGTCGTCTCGCGCTCGAGCCGCGCGGCCGGCGACGCCGTGCTCCGGCGCCGGCGGTGCGGGGGACGCGCCACCGCGCCGGCGGCGAGCGCCAGCCGGCGGCCGCGGGGGACGATCGCGCGTCCCGGCCGGCGGCCGTAGCCCTCGCGCTCGATCTGGCGCAGGATGCCGCGGTACATGACCGCGGCGGCGGCGATCGCGCGGCGGCCGGAGCGCAGGTGGACGATGCCCGCGAGGCCCTCCTCGTAGAGCGCGTCGGCGCGCGCGATCTGGTCGCGCAGGACGGCCTCGCGGCGGCCGGGCGCCAGCGAGCCGAGGCGCTCCACCGTCTCGGACGGCACGTAGACGCGGCCCTCCCCGGCGTCCTCGTCGATGTCGCGCAGGACGTTCGTGCGCTGCATCGCGCGGCCGAGCGCCGCGGCGGCCGGCAGCGCGCGGTCGGGGTCGTCCACGCCGAGCACGTGCGCCATCACGACGCCGACGGTCCCGGCGACGCGGTAGCAGTAGCGGTCCAGCTCCTCCTCCGTGCGCGGCCGGCGGCCGGCGAGGTCGTCGCGCATGCCGGCGCAGAAGTCCTGGAACGCCGGGCGCGGCAGGTCGTGGCGCGCGGAGAGCGCCTCGAGGATCCGGGCCTCGCGCCCGCGGACGTCGCGGCCCGCGCACCAGTCCTCGACGGCGGAGAGCCGCTCGTCCGCGTCGGGCCGGCCCTCGTCCACCACGTCGTCGAGCTCGCGGAAGACGAGGTAGAGCAGGTAGACGTCGTCGCGCACCCCGGCGGGCAGGATGCGGCAGGCGATCGCGAAGGTCCGGGCGACCCGGCGCGTGGTCGCCCGCGCCTCGGCCAGGGTGGCCCGCGGGTCGAGGACCACCTCCCGGTCCGGCGTCGCGGTGCGCATCAGACCGCCGCCCGCGCCGCCGGTCGCCGCGGCTGCGGATGGTCGGCGGTGACGAGGCCGCTCGTGACCTCGGCCCCCATCAGGACCCCGGGGATGCCCGCGCCCGGGTGCGTGCCGCCGCCGACGTAGTACATGCCGGCGATGCCGCGGTCCCGGTTGGGCTGACGGAACCAGGCGGACTGCTGCAGCGTCGGCTCGACCGCGAAGGCGTTGCCGAACTTCGCCCCGAGGTCGCGCTCGAAGTCCAGGGGCGTCATCCGGTGCTCGACCGTCACGCTGGCGTCCAGGCCGTGGAGGCCGAAGGTCGACTCCATGTCGGCGACGACCGCGTCGCGCAGGCCGTCCGCGGCACGCTCCCAGTCGACGTCGGCCTTCAGGTTCGGCACGGGGAGCAGCACCGCGATGGAGTCGCCGCCGGGGGGCGCCATGCCCGCCTCGGTGCGCGTCGGGGCGTGCACGTAGGTCGAGTAGGTCGAGGGGAGGCGGCCGCGACGGGTGACGTCGCGGATGAAGTCCTTGTAGCCCTCGCCGACCAGCAGGGTGTGGTGGTGCAGCCGGTCGAAGACCCGGTCGGTGCCCATGTAGAGCAGGAGGCACGACATCGTCGGCGTCATGCGGCGCAGCGGCGCCCGGCGGCCGAGCAGCTCGTGCGTGGTCAGGACGTCGCCGTTCGAGATCACGACGTCGGCGGCGATCCGCTCGCCGCCCTCCAGGCGCACCCCGGTGACCTTGTTGCCACGGTGCTCGATCGCTTCGACCTTCTCGCCGCAGCGCACGTCGAGCGTGCGCGCCATCGCCTCGATCAGGCTGTAGACGCCGCCGTCGGCGTACCAGACGTCGTCCAGGAACTGCAGGTAGATCAGGGCGCCGTAGATCGCGGGGACGCGGTGCGGGTCGCCGCCGATGAAGAGGGAGTGGAACGAGAACGCCTCGCGCACCCGGGGGTGCTCGAAGTGGCGGCAGACCATGGTCCACAGGGGCATCGCGGCGCCCATGGCGACCATCTTCGGCACGAACTTGGCGAGGTCGCCGAACTCGAGGAACGGCCGGCGGCCCGCGCCGAGGATGCCGTCCTCGTAGATCGGCTTGAGCGCCGCCATGAACCCGTCGAACGCGGCGGCGTCCTTCGTCGAGAACTTCGCGATCTCGGTCTTCATCCGCTCGCGGTCCGAGACGAAGTCGAGGTGCTCGTCCTCCTGTCCCCAGAGGATCCGGTAGAAGGGGTCCAGTCGGCGCAGGGAGACCTCGGAGTGCAGGTCGAGCCCGCCGGCGGCGAACGTCTCCTCGAGCACCCAGGGCATCGTGATGAGCGACGGCCCGGTGTCCCAGGTGAACCCGGCGTCCTGCAGCTGGTAGGCGCGGCCGCCGGGGCGGTCGCGGCCCTCGAGCACGACCACCTCGTGCCCTGCGCCCTGGAGGCGCAGCGCCACCCCGAGCCCGCCCAGACCTGCACCGACCACAGCGATACGCATCGCCGCGTCTCTACCCGAGGATCGCGCGGGGAACCGGTGGACGTCGACGTCCGGCCCGGCGTCCGCCGGCCCGGGCCCGGTCGGCGGTGGCCCGTTCCGGCCCGGAGCGGCCGACGTCCCGGTCAGCCGCGAGGGGCGTTCGGCGGGTCGGGCAGGAGCCGCGGGACGAGGCGCACGTAGACGACCATGCCGACGATCTCGACGAGCGTCTGCGTCACGACGACCGCCGCCGTGAGGGCGTAGGCGTCGTCGAGCGCCAGCGCGAGGGGCAGCACGACGAGGGAGTTGCGCGTCGCGCCGCTGAAGACGAGGGCCCGGCCCGTCGGCGGGGCGAGGCGCAGCCGCAGCGCGAGCGCTCGCCCGAGGACGCCCATCACGACGAGGAACAGGACGAAGAGCGGGACGACGCCCACGACCTCCCCGAGCTCGCCCCGCACCCGGGGCACCTGCGAGGCGACGACGACGAGCAGGGTCGCGGCCATCAGGACGACCGGCGTGCGGTCCGCGGCCGCCTTCGTACGCGCACCCGTCGCGGAGCGCTCGGCCCAGGACTGCGTGGCCCGGGCCAGGGCGAGCGGCAGCGCGATCAGCAGCGCGAACGCCTCGACGAACGGCCCCGGGTCGACGACGTCCGCGAGCCCGGGGCCCAGGAAGAGCCAGAGGAGGACGGGCAGGAGCGCGAGCTGTACGAGCATCAGCAGGGGCGCGGCGGCGAGCAGCCGGTGGTGGTCGCCGCCGGCCATCCGGGTGAACACGACGACGTAGTCGATGCACGGCGTCAGGAGCACGAGGAGGACGCCCAGCTCGACCGCGGGCCCTCCGGGGGCCAGGCGGCTGAGCGCGAACGCCACGACGGGGACGACGAGGAAGTTCAGGCCGAGCGCGGCCAGGAGGAACCGGCGGTCCGCGTACGCCGCGTGGAGCGCCGTGAAGGGCACCGCCAGGAACGTCACGTAGAGGAGGGCCCCGAGCACGGGGACGATCGCGGCCTCGAGCGCGCTCTCGGTGCCCGGCGCGGCCACCCCGAGCAGGCCGCCCGCCAGGACGGCGCCGAGGTACACGGGGACCTGGTGGTGCTCGAGCCGCTCGGCGGCGCCGCCGGGGGGCACGCCCGGAGCGTAGGCCCCGGACGCGGGTCGCCGTCGGGCCCTCGCCCGGTCCGGGGATCCGGGGCGGCGGATCGCCGGGCGATCCGGGCAGGGGTGCCTCGGCGTGCGGCGGGCCGCACGGAGGTGCGTTCGCATGCATATGCAATTCTCTGCATATGCACGAGGGCGCCACCCCGACGGTCTCCCCGCTGCGGGACCGGACGTACCGCCGGCTCTTCGCCGCGCAGGTGATCGCCCTCCTCGGGACGGGCGTGGCGACCGTGGCGCTCTCGCTCCTCGCCTACGACCTGGCCGGGGACGACGCCGGCGTCGTCCTCGGCGTCGCGCTGGCGCTGAAGATGGTCGCCTACGTCGTCGTCGCCCCGGTGGTGGCGGGGTTCCTGCAGCGGGTGGAGCGCCGACGGCTGCTCATCGGCCTGGACCTGGCCCGGGCGGCGTGCGTGCTCGTCATGCCCTTCGTCACGCAGGTCTGGCAGGTCTTCGCGCTC
Organism: Actinomycetota bacterium; assembly: GCA_009699505.1. Taxonomy (GTDB): domain Bacteria; phylum Actinomycetota; class Thermoleophilia; order Solirubrobacterales; family Solirubrobacteraceae; genus Patulibacter. Next base: position 3,989 of record WLOB01000023.1, read on the forward strand.
ATCCTCGTCCTGAACGCCTGCTCCGCCGGCTTCACGCCGACGTTCCAGGCGGCGATCCCCGACGTGCTGCCGGACGAGGAGCGCTACACGCGGGCGCTCTCCCTCTCCCGCGTGGCCTACGAGCTCGAGAACCTCCTGAGCCCCGCGCTCGCCGCGGCGGCGCTCCTCGTCGTGAGCTTCCACGCCCTGTTCGCGGTGAACGGGATCGCGTTCCTCTCCTCCGCCGCGCTCGTCGCCTCCGTCGCGCTGCCCGCCGCGACTCCGGCGGTGCGCTCGACCGCCGGATCGGTCGCCGCGCGCCTGAGCTTCGGCACGCGCCGGTACCTGCGGGTCCCGCGCCTGCGGGCGCTGCTCGCGCTGAACGTCGCGGTCGCGGCGGCGAGCGCCATGGTGATCGTCAACACCGTCGTGTACGTGCGCGACGCGTTCGGCCGCGACGCCGAGGTCGACGTCGCGGTCGCCCTCGGGGCGGCCGGAGTCGGCTCGATGCTCGCCGCGCTCCTGATGCCGCGGATCCTCCGGCGGCTCGGGGACCGCGCGACGGTCCTGACGGGCGGGGCCGTCCTCCCGGTCGGGCTCGCGGCCACCGCCGTCCTGCCCTCGTACGCCGCGCTCCTCGTCGTGTGGGCGGTCCTCGGGGTCGGCCTGGCGCTCGTCGAGACGCCCGCCGGCCGGCTCGTGCAGCGCTCCGTGACCGACGGCGACGGCCAGGCGCTGTTCGCCGCGCAGTTCTCGCTCTCGCACGCCTGCTGGCTCCTGACCTACCCCGTGGCGGGCGTCCTGGGCTCGGTGCTCGGCCTGGACGCCGTGGCCGGGATCCTGGCGGGGGTGGCGGCGGTCGCGACGGTCGGCGCCGCGGCGCTCTGGCGGAAGACCGCCCCGGCCGAGCGGGTGCCGCCCCGGGACGTCAGGCGCGCCGCGCGGCGGCCGGCTCCGGGACGCCGAGGTCGTCCCGGGCCTCGGCCGTGAGGACGTGCTCGTGGTGGTGGCGCATCGCCGCGAGCAGGTCCGGCAGGTGGTGGTCGTGCAGCCGGTAGAAGATCTGGCGGCCCCGGCGCTCCGACGCCAGGAGCCGTGCGTCGCGCAGGGTCCGCAGCTGGTGCGACGTCGCGCTCTGCGACAGCCCCGACGCCCGCACGAGCTCGTCGACGGGGCGCTCGCCGTCCAGGAGGGCCCAGAGGATGCGCAGGCGGCTCGCGGTCGCGAACGCCTGCAGCGAGGTGGCCAGGGCCTCGGCCTCCGGCGCGCTCAGCGGCCGGGCGGCCGACGAGTGCTCGGACGGGTGCGGCATGCCCGGGAGGATAGGCCGCGCCCCACGAACGCGGAAGGCCCGCGGGAGCGGGCCTTCGTCGTGAGAGCCTCCGAGCGGACTCGAACCGCTGACCCCTTCATTACGAGTGAAGTGCTCTACCAGCTGAGCTACGGAGGCCCGCGCGCTGCCGAGACAGGCGCGAAGGCGAAGAGTACCGGGACCGTCGCGATAGCGTGGCCTCATGGGGATCGCCGCCTGGATCGTGCTCGGACTGCTCGCGGGAACGCTCGCGCGGGCCATCGTCCCGGGGCGGACGAACCTGGGGTGCCTGACCACCACCGCGGTCGGGATCCTGGGCGCGCTGATCGGCGGGGCGATCGCGTCGGCCGCCGACGTCGGCGAGCTCGGCACGTTCTACGACGCCGGCACCTGGGGCCTCGCGATCCTCGGCTCCGTCCTGCTGCTGCTCCTCCTGCAGGCCGTCGGCGGGCGCGGCCGCCGACGGCGCTGAGGGGCCCGCGGGCGGCGCGTCGGTGGCCCCGGCCCGGGCGCGCCTCTAGGCTCCGGCGATGGCCTGGAGCACGTCGGACATCCCCCAGCTGGACGGTCGCCGCGCGATCGTGACGGGCGCCAACGGCGGGCTCGGCCTGCAGACGGCGCTCGAGCTCGCCCGTCGCGGCGCCCACGTGACCCTCGCGGTGCGCGACACCGGCAAGGGCGCGGAGGCGGTCCGCCGCATCGAGCGCGAGGTCCCCGGCGCGTCGCTGGGGGTCGAGACGCTCGACCTGGCCGACCAGTCGTCGGTGCAGGCGTTCGCCGAGCGCGAAGACGCCGAGGGGCACCCCCTGGACCTGCTGGTCAACAACGCGGGCATCATGGCCACGCCCCCGCGGGTGACCGTCGACGGCTTCGAGCTGCAGTTCGGGACGAACCACCTCGGGCACTTCGCGCTGACCGGCCTGCTGCTGGACCGCCTGAAGGCCGCCGACGCCCCGCGCGTCGTGACCATCTCGAGCGTCATGCACAAGGTCGGCTCGATCGACTTCGACGACCTGAATTGGCAGCACAGCTACGGGCCGTGGAAGGCCTACGGCCGCTCCAAGCTCTCGAACCTCCTCTTCGCCCGCGAGCTGCAGGCCCGCGTCGACGCCGCCGGCGTCCCGCTGCGCAGCCTCTCCGCGCACCCGGGCTACTCCTCCACGCACCTGCAGACGACGGGCCCCGGACTCAGCGGCGGCGTGCTCGGCACGCTGAACGCGTGGGGCGGCCGGATCGGCAACGCGCTGATCGCCACGAAGGACTCCTACGGCGCGCAGCCCACCCTCTACGCCGCGACGCACCCCGAGGTCCCGGGCGGCTCGTTCGTCGGGCCGACGCGGCTCGGGCAGACCCGCGGCCCGATCGGCACGGTGCAGTCCAACGCCCGCGGGCGCGACATGGCCGTCGCCAGCCGGCTGTGGGACGTCTCGGAGGAGCTCACCGGCGTCTCCTACGGGCTCGCCCCGGTCCCCGCCGCCGCCTGAGCCGTGCGGCGCCCCCTGCGCCGGGCGGGGATCCTCGCCCTCGTCCTGCTGCTCCTCGCCGGCGTCGTGGCGCTGGCGACCCGCGGCGGCGACGAGCGGGAGCCGGGCCCCACGGCGTCGACGACCACGGCGCTCCCGCCCGCCCGCTCCGCGCGCACCGTCCGCGAGCTGCGACCCGAGCGGGTCCTGCGCCGCGTCGAGGAGCTCCGCGGGCTGTGGCTGCGCAGGCCGCCGCGCTTCGTCGTCCTGACGCCGGACCAGGCGCGGCGCCAGGTCCAGGCCGCCGAGGACCGGGAGGCCGGCGGGCGCGTGTCCGACCGCGAGGAGGCGGTGAACCTGTCGCTCGTGACGCTGCTGGGCCTGTTGCCCCCGGACGTCGACCTCGACGACCTCGCCGGGCGCATCACGTCGCAGGGCACGCTGGGCTACTACGACGGCGAGGCGAACGAGATGACGATCATCTCGAAGGGCCCCGAGCTGCCCGTCGGCGTCGAGACGACCGTCGCCCACGAGCTGACCCACGCCATCGACGACGAGCACTTCGACGTCTTCCGCCGGGTGCAGGGGCTGCGGGAGGACGGGGACGCCGAGCTCGCCTACCGCTCCGTCGTGGAGGGCAACGCGAGCGACGTGGAGGAGCGCTACCGCCGCAGGTACCGGATCCCGCAGCCCGACCCGGCCGGCGACGCGGAGCAGCGGGAGCTCCTGCGCGACCTGCCGTTCGGGCTGCAGCTGCAGCTCGGCTTCCCCTACGCGATCGGCCAGGCCTTCGTCGGCGCGCTCCGCGGCCCGGGCGTGGACGCGCAGGCCCTCGTGGCGCGCGCCCTGGGCGACGGCCGGCCGCGCACGTCGGTCGAGATCCTCGACCCGGCGCGCTGGCTGCGGAAGCAGCCCGTCGTCCCGACGCCCCTGCGCCCGCGGGCGGTGCTCGGGGACGGCTGGACCCAGATCGACGAGGACGCGATCGGGGCGGCCGACGTGCTGGCGCTGCTCGCGCCCGTCGAGGCCGAGGCGGGCTCCGCCGCCCTCGTCGCCCGTGCGTGGACCGGCGGGGAGTACCGCTTCCTCCGCCGCGGGGGCGCGGCGGCCCGCGGCTGCGACGACCCGTGCTGGAGCCGCGACGCCGTGGTCGGCAGCGCGGCGTTCGCCGGTCCCGCCGACGCCCGCGCCTTCACGACGCAGTTCGGCCGGGTGCTCGAGGAGCAGCGGCGGGCGACGAGGGTCGGCACCGCGGTCTGGCGCGTCGGCGACGGCGGGGCGGCCGTCGGGCTCGACGGCCGCCGCGTCACCTTCGCCTACGCCCCGACGCCGGAGCTGGCCATCCGGCTCGTGCGCGAGGCCCCGCAGGACTGAGAGGGGAGGGCCGGGCCCCACCCGTCGCGGCCCGGCCGACGGCGGTCGGCGGCCGGACGGCCGTGCGCCGCGGCAGGGCGCGCCGGCGGTCGGGGCTCAGTGCGCCAGCGGCACCGCGACCGCCCCGTCCGTCGCCCGCGCGGGGGCCCGGCGACCGGGCAGGACCGCGGCGATCGCGAGGACGAGGACGGCGAGCACGGCCGTGGCCTGCATGCCCCGCTCGAACCCGGCGGTCTGCGCGACGGCCTGCAGGGCGCCGTCCCCGAGCAGGTCGTCGACGCGCCCGGTGGACAGCGTCGTGATGACCGCCAGGCCGAGGGCCGCGCCGACCTGGAAGCCGGCGGACAGCAGCCCCGACGCGGCGCCGGCGTCCTGGTCGGTGACCTCCGTGACCGCCTCGATCTGCGCCGGCACGCCGACGAGCGAGACGGCCAGGCCGTAGAGCGCGAAGCCCGGCAGCACGTCCGCGGCGTAGGCGCCGCCCGTCGCGCCCGAGAGGAGCAGGAGCGAGCCGCCGCCGATCACGGCGCCCAGGGCCATGACGGGCCGGGTGCCCACGCGGCCGACGAGGCTCTGGGCGAGCACGGCGCCGAGCACCGCGGTGACGCCCATCGGCACGAACTGCAGGCCGGTCTCGATCGCGGACGCGCCCCGCACGCCCTGCAGGAACAGCGCCGAGAGGAAGAACATGCCGATGAACGCGCTGCCGTTGAGCGCCAGGGCGACCGTGGAGAGGACGAGCGACCGGGAGCGCCCGAGGCGCGGCGGCACGAGCGGCGCGCTCGCCCGGGTCTCGACGACGGCGAAGGCGGCCAGCAGGAGGACGCCGCCGCCGAGCAGCACGAGCACCTCGGCGGCGCCCCAGCCCAGGACCTCGGAGCGGATCACGCCGAGCACCAGGGCGCTCACGCCGACCGTGGCGAGCACGGCGCCGGCGACGTCGAAGGAGCGGGTCGTCGCCTCCGCGCGGCTCTCGTCGACGGTCAGCGGGATCGCGACGAGCGCGGCCAGCGCGATCGGCACGTTGACGAAGAAGACCCACTCCCAGCCCAGGGAGTCGATGAGGACGCCGCCCGCGACGACGCCCGCGGTGCCGCCGAGGCCGGCGAGCGCGCCCCAGACGCCCAGCGCGATCCCGCGCTCGCGGCCGGGGGCGAAGGTCACGGTGACGATGGACAGCGCCGCGGGCGAGAGCAGCGCGGCGCCGACGCCCTGCAGCGCGCGGAAGGCGACGAGGGAGCCCGAGCTCCACGCGAGCCCGGCGCCGAGCGACGCGATCGCGAAGAGGACGAGCCCCAGGCCGAGCACGCGGCGCCGGCCGAGGAGGTCGGCGACCCGCCCGCCCAGGAGGAGCAGCCCGCCGAACGTCAGCGTGTACGCCCCGACGACCCACTGCAGGTCGAGGGCCGAGAAGCCCAGGTCGGTCTGGATCGCGGGGAGGGCGACGTTGGCGATCGTCACGTCGAGGACGACCATGAACTGCGCGAGCGCGAGCACGGCGAGCGCGCGCCAGCGGCGCGGGTCGGGCGGGTCCGTGGCGGTCGCCGCGGTCGGCGTGGGGGAGGTGGACGGGGACATGCGAGCTGCTCCGGGGTCGGCCGCCGGACCGTCCCGAGCATGAACGATTCAGGCGATGAATGATTCGTCGCGGCGACGATAGGGCACGGTCCCGAATCATTCAAGTCGAGAATCATTCATCGGCTATGCTCGTCGGGTGATCGACGACCAGCCCTGCGTCGCCCAGGACGACCCGCACCGCCTGTCGGTGCTGCCCCGCGGCGTCGCGGAGCGCCGTGGGCTGCTCGTCTACAAGCTCGCCAGCGAGCTGTTCGTGCGGATGACGCCGGTCTTCGAGGAGCTCGGCATCGACGGCCGCGACTACTCCCTGCTCGCGGTCCTCTCGAACGACGCGCCGGGCTCGCAGGCGGAGCTCGCCCGCCTGTGCTCCCTGCTGCCGGCGCAGCTCGTCCCCGTGCTGGACGCCCTGGAGCGCGACGGGCTCGTCGAGCGCCGGCGCGACGAGCGGGACCGCCGCCGCATGATCGTCCGCATCACGGAGCAGGGGCGCGCCCGCCTGGCGCAGGCGGACGCCGCCGCGCGGACGATCGAGGACGAGCTGCTCGGGACGCTCGACGACGAGGCGCTCGGGCGCCTCGAGGCCGGGTTCCGCGAGGCGCTGGGCGCCCGCGCCCCCGTCGCCTGAGGGCCGGAGGCCCCGCGTCGTCCGACCCCGGGTGCCCGCGCGTACGATCGGACGATGGGACTCGCCGACCTCCGCCGCTCCTACGACGGCACCCCGCTGACGGAGGCGGACCTGCACGACGACCCGCTCGTCCAGGTCGCCCGCTGGGTCGCCGAGGCGCGCGACGAGCTCGAGAAGGCGACGGAGGTCAACGCGATGGCCGTCGCGACGGCCGACGCGCAGGGCCGGCCGTCCGTGCGGATCGCGCTCCTGAAGGACCTCGACGAGCGCGGGCTGACGTTCTTCACGAACCTCGACTCGCGCAAGGGCCGCGAGCTGCGCGAGAACCCGTACTGCGCCCTCGCGCTCCACTGGCAGCCGATCTACCGGCAGATCCGCGTGTCGGGCCCGTGCGTCGAGGTCGACCGCGACGAGGTCGACGCGTACTTCGCCAGCCGGCCCGCCGACAGCCGGCGCGGCGCCTGGGCCTCCGAGCAGAGCGCGCCGATCGAGTCCCGCGAGGCGATCGAGCGCCGCATGGAGGAGCTCGGCGCCCGCTTCCCCGACGACGACGCGATCCCGACGCCCACGAACTGGGGCGGCTTCCGCGTCGAGCCGGACGAGATCGAGCTGTGGCAGGGGCGCCCCGACCGCCTGCACGACCGCTTCCTCTGGACGCGCGAGGACGGCGCCTGGACGCGCCGCCGCCTGCAGCCCTGAGCCCCGGCCGGCGGCCGGGCCGTCGGCGCGCACTCCCGAAGGGTCGCACCGTCCACGTCGGCCGACCGCCGGCCGGAGCCCCCCGGCGAGCCACCGCGCCGCCGGGCGTACGTCGTTCCCCGTCGCCCGGGTGGCGCATCCGATCCGGGCCCCGAGGCGTTGTAGAGGTGGATGGGTCGCCACGGAGGCGGCCCGCGCCGGTCCGCCGGCCCAGCACCGCCCAGCGACAGCAGGAGAGCACATGCCCCTCGGAATCGGACCCATGGAGATCGTCGTGGTCCTCGTGATCGCGCTGCTGGTGATCGGCCCGAAGAAGCTGCCCGACATGGCGAAGTCGATGGGCTCGGGCCTGCGGGAGTTCAAGGACTCCCTCTCCGGCGAGAACGACGAGCGCGACGAGCCGGCGAAGGTCGCCCCGGTCGCCTCCGCTCCGCGCAGCGAGGCGGTCTAAGCTCCCATGCAGATGGCGCCTCCTTCCGACCACCTGAGTTCCCTCTCGGACGCTGCCCTGATGCAGCGGGTCGCGAAGATGGACGCCGAGGCGTTCGAGGTCTTCTACGACCGGCACGTCTCCAGCGCCTACGCGCTGGCGTACCGCATCGTCGGCAGCAAGCAGCCCGCCGACGACGTCTGCCAGGAGGCGTTCCTCTCCGTGTGGCGCTCCGCCGCGCGGTACGACGCCGACCTCGGCAACGCGCGCTCGTGGATCCTCGCGGTCGTCCGCAACCGGGCGATCGACCACCTGCGCCGCGTCACGCGGACGAAGGAGCGCGAGGTGGCCGACGAGGCCCTCGCCGAGCGCCACCCCGCACCGCAGGACCAGAACACCGAGTCCACCGCGCTCCGCAACGCCCAGGCGGGCGAGACGCGCGAACTCATGAACGAACTGTCCGACGACCAGCGTCGCGTGATCGAGCTCTCGTTCTACTCCGGCTACTCGCACAGCGAGATCTCGGAGATGCTCGAACTGCCGCTGGGCACCGTCAAGGCCCGCATGAACCGCGGGCTCGCGCGAATGCGCAACGTCCTTTCCTCCGGAGATGCGGCATGAGCACCGACGACACCCGCGACCTCATCGGCGCCTACGTGCTGGGTGCGTGCACCGAGCAGGAGCACGCCGAGGTCCGCGCGCACATGAAGGTCGACCCGGTGTTCCGCGCCGAGGTCGAGTCCTACGACGCCGTCCGCGACGCGCTGCTCGACGTGCCGGCCGCCCACGCCGACGCCGATCCGAGCGTCGCCCTCAAGCGCTCCGTCATGGAGCAGGTCCAGGCCGAGGCGTCGCTGTTCGCCGCCGCCGGCACGGGCGAGCGCGCCGCGATCGTCCGCCGGCACGAGCAGGCGCCGGACCCGGTCGCGCCCCCGTCGGCCTCCGCCGCGCCGCGTGGCGCCGGCGAGCCCGCTCCGAGCCCGCGCCGCAACGCCTTCCTCTCGGCGCTCTCGAACCCGGCCCGCGCGACCGCGCTCGCGGCCGTGATCGTCGCGCTGGTCGTCGGGGGCTTCGCCCTCGGCAGCGGCGGCACGGAGACGCGCGAGGTGACCGGGCAGGTCACCCGCGTGGCGAGCGCGAACGCGACGGTGCGGATGGTCGTCAAGGACGGCACGAGCGACCTGAAGCTCAGCGGGTTCGACAAGGCCGGCAGCGGTCGCAAGTACCAGGTGTGGCTCAAGTCCGGCGACGACGCGCCCAAGCCGACGACGGTGCTCTTCGACGTGGACGACCGCGGCAACGCGACGGCCACGGTGCCGGGCGACATGTCGAAGGTCGACGACGTCCTCGTGACCTCCGAGCCCGCGTCGGGCTCGCAGACCCCGACGACGAGCCCGGTCCTGCACGTCCAGATCTGAGGCGGCGGCGCCCCGGCGCCGCGCCCGCAGCACGACGAACGCCCCGGTCCTCCGGGGCGTTCGTCGTTCCGGGGTCCCGCGACGACGCCGGACGGTCGTCGCGCGCGGCGCGCACGCCGCGTCCGACGGCGCCGGGACCGCGGCTCAGTCCGCCGCGACGGCCGGACGGACCTCGCGCGGCGCGAGGTCGACGGCGTCGGCGATCAGCTCGAAGGAGCGCCTGCGGGCGGCGTGGTCGTGGACGACCGAGGTGACCATGAGCTCGTCGGCGTTCGTGCGGGCGAGCAGCTCCTCGATGCCGCGGCGCACCGTCCCCGGGCCGCCGACGATCTGCGACGCGCGGCGCTGGTCCGCGAACTGCCGGGCGCCGGGGTCCTTCAACGCCCGTTCGGCCTCCTGCGGCGTGGGCAGGAGCCCCGGGCGCCCCTGTCGCAGGCGCAGGAACTGCAGGACGTTCGGGCCGTTCAGGAACTCGGCCTCGGCGTCGTCGTCCGCGGCGACCATCGCGGTCCCCAGCATCACGTAGGGCCGCTGCAGCACCTCGGACGGCTTGAACGACGCCCGGTAGAGCTCGACCGCCGGCACGGTGTTCCCGGCGCTGAAGTGGTGGGCGAACGAGAACGGCAGACCGAGCTCGCCGGCCAGCTGCGCGCTGTACCCCGACGAGCCGAGGAGCCAGATCGCGGGCTCGTAGCCGTTGTTCGGCACGGCCCTGATGCGGTGCAGGGGATCCTCGCGCGGCAGCTCGCCCCGCAGGAAGCCGCGCAGCTGCGCGAGCTGGGCCGGGAAGTCGTCCTCGTTCGAGAACGGGTCCGTGGAGCGGCGCAGCGCGGAGGCGGTCAGCGCGTCCGTGCCGGGCGCGCGTCCGAGGCCCAGGTCGATCCGTCCGGGGTGCAGCGCCTCGAGCATCCCGAACTGCTCCGCCACCACGAGCGGCGCGTGGTTGGGCAGCATGACGCCGCCCGAGCCGAGGCGGATGCGCTCCGTGTGCGCGGCCAGGTGGGCGATGAGGACGGGCGGGGACGACGACGCGATACCCGACATGTTGTGGTGCTCGGCCACCCACACCCGGCCGTAGCCGAGCGCCTCGGCGTGACGGGCCAGGTCGACGGCGTGGCCCAGCGCCTGCGCGGGCGTCGAGCCCTCCGGGACGGGGGCGAGGTCCAGGACCGACAGTGCGACGTCGCTCATGCCTCCATGGTGGCACCCGGTGGCTCCCGGGCCCGTGGGACGCGGGGTCCGGGCCGGAGGTCCGTCGGCCTCCGGTCGGCGCGCGCCCCGGGGTCTGTCGGGACGCGGTCCGTGCGGACCGACGGCGCGCGCCGTCGGTCCGTCGGGACGCGGCCGTGCGGACCGACGGCCCGGCGGACCCCGGGGCCGGCGCGGGGCCGCCGGTACGGTGGGGTCGTGCCGCACGAGAACGTCGCCCTGATCACCCGGCTCTACGAGGCGCTCGGCCGGGGCGACGCCGCCGGGATGGCCCGGTGCTACGCCCCGGAAGCGACGTTCACGGACCCGTTCTTCCGCGGTCTGCGCGGTCCGGAGGTGCCCGGGATGTGGGACATGCTGACGAGCAGCGCCGAGCGGATGAGCGTCGTCGCCGACGAGATCGAGGCCGACGCGTCGACCGGCTCGGCGCACTGGGTGGCGACCTACCCGTTCTCGAGGTCCGGCCGCGACGTCGTCAACGACGTCCGCGCGAGCTTCCGCTTCCGGGACGGCCTGATCGTGGAGCACGTCGACCGCTTCGACGCGCGTCGCTGGGGCGCCCAGGCGATCGGGCCCAAGGGCAACCTGCTCGCGCTGCCGCCGCTGCGCGCCCTGCTCTCGCGCGCCCTGCGCAAGCAGCTGGCGGCGCACCTCGCCCGGGGCTCCGCGCCGGGCCCCGCGGCCTGAGGCCTCAGCCGACCGCCGGGGCGATCTCCACCTCGCGCGGGCCGCGGCCCGGGACGAGGAACCGCAGCAGCCGTCGGCCCTCCGCGCGGATCGACCCGGCCGTGCGCTGCGACGGTCGGCGGAACGGCACGACCCGCAGGGTCGCGCCCTCCGGCCCGGCGGACGAGGACCACGTCGCGACGGCGAACCCGTCGACGAGCACCGTGCCGAAGATGATCCCGTTGACCGTGAAGACGTGCGGGCGGTGCACCGGGTCGAGGATCCGCTCGTGGTGCACGTGCGAGAGCAGGGCGTTGTCGAAGCGCGGCAGGAACCGCACGGGGGCGGCCACGTCCTCCTCGGGCCGCGGCGCGTCCCGCAGGTCGTGGAGCGTGCGGCCCGCCTCGTCCTCGAACCGGACGACGTCGTCGAGCTCGGCGAGGACCTCGCGCATGCCCGTCAGGCCGCACCACTTCGTCGCGTCCGCCGCCGTCGCCGGACCGAACGCCGCGAGGTAGCGGCGGACGAGCTCGTGGCGCGGCCCGTCGGGCGTCAGCGGCGCGTGGAGCAGGCGCTCCGCCGGGGCGAAGGACGCGCTCGGCGCGTACCCGTCCGGATGCCCGGGCGTCGGCACCTGCACGAGCGGCAGCAGCATCCGGGCGACCTGGGCGGCCGCGTGCCCGTCGAGCTGCGGGAAGGCGTCGTGCAGCGGCCCCTGGAGCGCCGCGATCGGCCGGGGCTCCTCCGTGAGCAGGCGGTGGGCGAGGGCGAGCACCGCGTCGAGGTCGGCGTCCTCCGCGACCGCCCGCATGTCCGGCATCCGCAGCGCGGTGCGCAGCACGGGCTGCAGGGTCATCCGGTGGCGGGCGTAGTCCGCCGCGCTCAGCAGGTGGATCGTGCCGCGCATCGCGGTGGCGCGGATCACCCGGGCGTCGCGCAGCGCGCCGAGCAGGTCCTCGCGCCCGAACCCCTCGATGCGGCTCCAGAGCCCGACGAACGGCGGTGCGGCCTCCTGCGCCTGCACGCCGGCGAGGCGCTCGACCATCGCCGTGGGGGAGTCGTCCGTGCGGGACAGGAGCGCCTGGCGGGCGAGCAGCGCGCGGTTGAGCCGCCGCGTCGAGAGGACCTCGGTCACCCGACGAGGATCGCCCGCCACGCGGACGGATCCGGTCCGCGTCCCCCGCCGTCCCCCGCGGTCGTTTGACGGGGTCGGCACGGGGTACGCGACCTGCACCCCACACCGGAGCACCCCCCATGCCCAGCCTGAAGTCATACCTCGCCCGGAAGGCGGCCAAGAAGGCCGCCACCGCGACGCTCAAGCACGCCGCCCACGGCACCGCGACGAAGGCCAAGCGCCGCCCGATCCGCTCCGCGACGCTCCTGGCGACGGGCGCGCTCATCGGCAGCGCGGCCTCGTTCTCCGTCTCCCGCCGGGCCACCCGACGCCGTCTGCAGGCCGAGAAGGTCGCCGCGGACGCCGCCGCCGTCGCCGCCGACCAGGAGCGCGCCGCCGCCCGCCACGAGCGCCGCCGCGCCGAGCTCGACGACCGCACCCTGACCGACCGCGTGAAGAGCGAGATCTTCCGGCCGGCCGACTCGCCGAAGGGCGACGTCGTCGTCGACAGCGAGAACGGCGTCGTGCACCTGCGCGGGTCCGTCGCCTCGAGCGAGCTGCGCGACCGCCTCGTCGGCGACGCGGCGGCGGTGGACGGCGTCCTGCGGGTCGACGACCTGCTCCACGTCCGGGGCTGAGCGGCGCCGGGCAGTCCGGCGGTCGTGACGGGGCCGCGGCCGGGCGACGGGCCGCCGGAGGGCCTCGCCGCCGCGCCTCGCCTGGCGCGCCGCGGTACCCGCCGCTCGCCTGGCGCGCCGCGGTAGCCGCCGCGCGGGGCGGGTACCCGAGGAGGGACGGACCGCACGATCCGGCCACGGACCACGTCCGTCGCAGGGCCGCCGGCCCCGGCCGGGCCCGCGCCCGGCACCGTCCCACCGTCTCCCGAAGGAGCCCCATGAGCACCTCCGCACCCACCGCCCACGCCTCCGGCACGTTCGACATCGGCGGGGACCTCACCGTCCACCGCCTCGGCTACGGCGCCATGCAGCTGACCGGCGACGGCGTCTGGGGTCCGCCCGCCGACCACGACGAGTCCGTGGCGGTCCTCCGGCGCGCCGCCGAGATGGGCGTCGACCTCTTCGACACCGCCGACTCCTACGGCCCGTTCGTCTCGGAGGAGCTGCTCCGCGAGGCCCTGCACCCCTACGACGGCGTCGTGATCGCGACGAAGGCCGGGCTCACCCGTCCCGGCCCGGGCGACTGGCGCCCCGTCGGGCGCGAGGGCTACCTCCGCCAGCAGCTCGAGGGGTCGCTCCGCCGCCTCGGCGTCGAGACGATCGACCTGTGGCAGCTGCACCGCATCGATCCCGACACCCCGGCGGACGAGCAGTTCGCGACCCTGAAGGCCGTGCAGGACGAGGGCAAGGTCCGGCACGTCGGCCTGTCCGAGGTCACGGTGGAGCAGCTCGACGCCGCCCTCGACGCGGGCGTGCGGGTCGCCACGGTGCAGAACAAGTTCAACCTCGTCGAGCGCGACGCCGAGGACGTCCTGGACCGCTGCGCGGAGCTCGGCATCGGGTTCATCCCGTGGTTCCCGATCGCCACGGGGCAGCTCGCGAAGGACGGCGGCCCGCTCGACGAGATCGCGAAGGAGCACGGCAGCTCCCCGGCGCAGCTCGCCCTGGCGTGGCTGCTGCACCGCTCCCCGGTGATGCTGCCGATCCCGGGCACCTCGAAGGTCGCCCACGTCGAGGACAACGTCGCGGCGGCGGAGATCGAGCTGACCGACGACGAGGTGCAGCGCCTCGAGCAGGCCGGTCGCGACGCCGCGCAGCAGGCGGACTGACCCGCACGCGGGGGCGGGGGCGGAGGCGCGGCCCGGGTACGCTCGGTCCATGACCGCGACTCCCTGGTCGACCGCCTCCGCGGGGCTCTCCCTGCCGCTGCGGCTGGCCTGGGTCCTGGCACGGGAGGACGGCCGCCCGCCCGTCGAGATCGGCGGGCCCGGACCCCTGCTCCTCGGCGCGGCGGTCCTGCAGCTCCTCCACGACGGGGCGCTCAGGCGCGACGGCGCCGCCTACGTGCGCGGCGCGGCCGACGCCGGCGATCCGTTCGAGGACTGGGTCCGCGAGGAGCTCCACGAGGGGCCCGACGGCGACGCGCAGCTCGAGGACCTCGCCGCCCGGGTCTCCGGCCGCGCCGGCCACCGGGCCACGGAGGTCCTCGAGGAGCTCGGCCTGCTGACCCGGGTCCCCCGGAAGGTCCTCGGGGTGCCGCTGGGCCGGGCGCTCCGCGTCTCCGACCTCGGGGCGCTCGAGCGCGACCGCGACCTCGTCCGCGCCGTCCTGGACGGGCAGGAGTCCCGGGACGTCGCGATGGGCGCGCTCATCGCCTACCTGCACCACGGCGGGCTCGTGGCGCACCTCGAGCCGGAGGACCTCCACCAGGCCGAGACCCGGGCGGCCCGCATCGCCGGCGACGACCCCGACGGCGCGCCCGCCCCGCAGGGCCCCGTCGCCGACGCCGTGCGCCGGACGGTCGAGGCGATGCACGTCGTGCTCGTCCCCGTGGGCGCGGTGCAGGTCGTCACGACGACCGCGCACCGCACCCGCTGAGCGCACGGACGGGCCGCGCGCGCCGGATCAGGCCGTGATGCGCCAGCCCGCGACGTCGACCAGGAAGTGCGAGAGGACGAGGGCGCCGAGGTAGAACGTCGAGACCGCGAGGGCCGCCCCGACGCGCACCCCGGCGGTGCGCCCGCGCACGAGGCCCAGGCCGACCGCGGCGGCCCACCCGAGCGCGGCCTCCGCCGGCAGCACGTAGAGCGCCACGCCGAGCACCCGCGTCGTGTCGCCCGTGGGCTCCCACAGGTCGACGACGGGCGCGAGGAGCTCCGTGCCGAGGAAGATGCCGGCGGCGAGCGCCGCGGTGCGGCCGGGACGCCCGCCGCCGAGCAGCAGCGCCGCGAACAGCGGCGCGACCCACATGCCGGCCATCGCCACCGGGATCACGTCGTCGACGCGCGGGCCGCCGACGTCCGGGAACGCGAGCGTGCCGACGAGACCGGCGAGCACCCAGTCCGGCAGGACCTGGAAGACGGAGACCGGCAGGAGGAACGCCCACGCGGCGACCCAGTCCGCGCGCCCCACGGCCCGCGCGACGAGCGGCAGCGCCACGTTGTAGCCGACGACGCAGGCGAGGACCGCCCAGCCCTGCGCGGGCGTGGGCAGGAGCAGCGCCACCGCGCCGGCGACGAGCAGCCCGACGTGGACCAGGACGATCGCGCGGACGTCCCGGGGGAGGGGCCAGGAGGAGGACCGTTGACGGGGCAGCGCGACGGAGGGCACCCGCGCACCCTAGAGGCGCCCTCGACGGGGCGTCAAAAAGACCGCGCTCGGGGCGTCCGGCGCACGGAGGGCGGCCTCGGGACGGGGTCCGTCCCGGAGGGCGCCGGGTCGCGGAGGGGACGCCCGCCCGGGTCAGCCGGCGCCGGCGAGCGCCTCCTGCAGCCGGTCGACGAACGCCGCCTGGGCCGCCACGAGCTTGACCCGCGCCACGTCGGGCGCCACCCAGGCCACCCGGTCGACCTCCGGGAACGACCGGACCTGCCCCGACCGCGGCGGCCACTCCGTCTCGAAGGTGCCCGGGACGATCGCCTCCGGGTCCAGGTCGCCCTCGACGGCCCACGCGCGCACGCGCTTGCCGCTCGTGTTGCGGACCTCGCCGAGGTCGACGGGATCGCCGTCCGGCGCGGGCAGGCCCAGCTCCTCGGTCCACTCGCGGCGCGCCGCGTCCAGCGGGTCCTCGCCGGGGTCGCACTCGCCCTTGGGGACGGACCAGGCGCGCTCGTCCTTGCGCGCCCAGAACGGGCCGCCCATGTGGGCGATCAGGAGCTCGAGGCCGCCGTCGCCGGGCGACCGCCGCCAGAGCAGGAGACCGCCGCTGAGCACCTTCGAGGCCATCGCCCGATCATGCCGACCGGGACGTCGCGGCGGCGCGCGCCGCCTACCGCGGGGCCGGCTTGAACAGCCGGACGTTGCGGTCCGCCGCGGCACCGGCGTTGCCGCCCGGCCGGCCGCCCTGCGCGTCGAGGTAGGCCAGCTCCCGCGCGACGTCGCCGAGCGGGTCCGGGGCGGTGTCGAGCTTCCACGTCTCGAGGGCCACGCCGCCGCCCGCGGTCTCCCGCACCCGCAGCGCGCGGCCCTGCTGCGGCCAGTCCGCCAGGGCCGAGGTCGTGATGGACCAGTAGCCGCCCGCCGCGGTCCGGACGGGCTGCACGAGGTCGTGGTGCGTGTCGCCGCCGAGCGTGGCGAGGACGCGGGGCGCCCGGGCCAGGCGGTCGCGGATCGCGCGGCCGCGGGCGGTGCGGTCGAGCGGGTCGTGGAAGGCGACGAGGACCCAGCGGTCGCCGGCGGAGGCCAGCGCGCGGTCGAGGAACGCGAGCTGGGCGGCCTCGGCGGCCCCCACGTCCGCGCCGCCGCGGGGGACGTCGTCGAGGAGGACCATCCGGACGCGGGAGCCGACGTCGCGGACCGCGTCGGCCCGGCCGTCCCGGTCGCCCGCGAGGCCGGCCGCGGCGAGTCGGCGCACGGCCTCCTCGCCCGTCACGAGGCGGCGCGACCCGTCCGGGCGGACGGCGGCGGTGGTGCCGGGCAGCCGGCCCGCGGCGAGCAGGTCGTTCACGGCGGCCTGCGCGGCGTCGGCGTCGCGCGGGATCGTCCGGGCGAACTCGGGGTCCGGGGTCACGAGGCGTCGGTTCCCGACCGCGACGGCCTGCAGGGCCGGCGTGGCCTGCACCTCGCCGCCGACGAGGACGTCGTGGTTGCCGGGGACCACCGCGACGGGGCTCCGCAGGCCGGGTGCCGTGAACGGGCGGCGCGCGGCGTCCAGCAGGCCCGGCTCGCGCGGCGGGTCGACGTCGGG
Organism: Actinomycetota bacterium; assembly: GCA_009699505.1. Taxonomy (GTDB): domain Bacteria; phylum Actinomycetota; class Thermoleophilia; order Solirubrobacterales; family Solirubrobacteraceae; genus Patulibacter. Next base: position 20,719 of record WLOB01000023.1, read on the forward strand.
CCGGTAGTAGAAGGGGTCGGCGTTGTCCGCGCCCTGCAGGCTCCGCGCGTCGAACGGCCGGACGCGGCCGCCGCGGAGCGTCGCGATCGCCGCGTCGAGCTCGTTCTCCTGGGCGTTGTCGACGAGGTCGCCGGTGACGACGGTCAGGCCCGGGCGCAGCGCGTTCACC
>WLOB01000230.1 GCA_009699505.1 Actinomycetota bacterium
GCGGTTCTTCCTGAACTACGTCCGCACGAAGCTCATCGACAAGTACGGCAAGAAGCGCGTCTCGCAGGGCGGGCTGAAGGTCTACACGACGCTCGACCTGCGCAAGCAGGAGCTCGCCCGCAAGGCGATGGCCGACAAGCTCAGCCCCTCCGCGGGCGACCCGTCGGCCGCGATCGTCACGCTCGACCCCGCCACGGGCGACATCGAGGCGTCGACGGGCTCCACCCAGTTCGGCCAGAACCAGTACGACCTGGCCACGCAGGGCAAGCGCCAGCCCGGCTCGACGTACAAGACGATCGTCCTGACGACGGCGCTCGAGCAGGGCATGAGCCCGAGCACGAGCTACCCCGCGCCGGGCTCGCTGCCGATTCCGTCGCAGTACGGCACGGGCGTCGTGAAGAACTTCGCGGGCGAGAGCTCCAAGGGCGGGTCCATGGACCTGAAGACGGCGACCCTGAAGTCGGTCAACACCGTGTTCTTCCAGCTCGGTCTCGACGTCGGCATGAAGAACGTCACGAAGACCGCCCGCGCCATGGGCATCACGTCCAAGCTGCAGTCCTTCCCGTCCGAGTCGCTCGGCGCCGCCGAGGTCACCCCGATGGAGATCGCCCGCGTCTACGCGACGATCGCCAACGGCGGCATGCGCGTCACCCCGCGCGCGATCACGAAGGTCGTCTTCGGCGACGGGTCCGTCAAGCGCCCGGAGCCGGTCCGCCGCACCCGCGGGATCCCGAAGGACGTCGCGTCCGAGGTCAACCGCATCCTGCAGGCCGACATCAAGGGCGGCACCGCCGCGTCCGCCGACTTCGGCTGCCCCGCCGGCGGCAAGACCGGCACGACCGACGGCCCGTCCGACGTGTGGCTCGCGGGCTACACGCCGCGGATGTCCACGGCCGTCTGGGTCGGCTACCCCGGCTCTCGCAAGACGATCGTCTCGACGTCGCAGGCCGGCGGCAACATCCAGGGCGCCAGCGTCTCCGCCCCGATCTGGAAGCAGTACATGGCGGGCGCCCACGGCGACTACTGCGGCGACTTCCAGGGCCTCGTCCCGTTCACGGGCACGAAGGGCCGCAAGAGCTCGGGCACCACGCCGGGCGGCACGACCGACGGGTACGGCAACCCGACGGGCGGCACCGGCGGCACGACCGGCGGCGGCACCGGCACGGGCGGCACCACGGGCGCCGGCACCTCGGGCGTCTCGAACGCCTACCCGGCCGACTCGTACGAGACGCCGCCGGCCCCCGCCGCCCCGTAGGCCGCGCGCACTCCGGGCGCGGTCCGCGGACCCGTCCGGGCCGGTCGGCGCCCGTCCCGTCGCCGCCGTCCGGCGGGGCGGGTGGGGCACCGCACGGTTGCCCCGGCGCCCGCCCGTGTGGTAGGGGCTCAGCGCCGGGTCGCCGACCCTTGGTACCGTAGGTCGGATGGCCAAAGAAGACAAAGTAGAGTTCGAGGGCGAGGTCGTCGAGGCCCTGCCGAACGCGATGTTCAAGGTGCAGCTCGACAACGGCCACGAGGTCCTCGGCCACGTCGCCGGCAAGATGCGCCGGTTCCGCATCCGCATCCTCCCGGGCGACCGGGTCCGCGTCGAGGTCTCGCCGTACGACCTCAGCCGCGCGCGCATCGTCTACCGCCACCGGTAGGACGCACCCGGGCGGCCCGCCGCCCGGTCCCCGGGCCGGCCACGCCGCCGCCCGACCCCGTGCGCGTCATGCTCCCTCCGTGGGCGAGCGCGCACTCATCCGGACGTTCACCGCGGGCCTGCGGGCCCGCGACGACCGCCTCCTGATCGGCCCCGGCGACGACGCCGCGGTCGTTCGGCCCGCCGGTGCGCTGGCCGTCACGAGCACCGACACGACGGTCCTGGGCGTGCATCTGCCCGAGGGCGACCCGCGGGCGACGCCCGCGGTCGTCGGGCACCGCGCGCTGGCCACCGCCCTCTCGGACCTCGCGGCGATGGGCGTCCCCGCCGGCGAGGCGTACGTCGCGCTGACCGTCCCCCCGTCGTGGGGCGACCCCGACGTCCTCGAGGCCGTCGCGGGGATCGAGGACCTCGCGCGCCGCACCGGCACGACGGTCGCGGGCGGCGACGTGACCGCCGGGCCGGCCCTCGTGGTCACCGTGACCGTCGTCGGCTGGGCGGACGGGCCCGACGGGCTCCTGCGCCGCGACCGCGCCCGGCCCGGCGACCGCGTCGGCGTCACCGGGAGCCTCGGCGGCAGCGGTGCCGGCCTGGCGATCGTGCTCGGGGACGCGTCGGAGGAGGGCGAGGACGGGCAGGCGCTCGTCGAGCGGTACCTGCGGCCCCTCCCGCGGCTGGCCGAGGGCATCGCGGCCGTGGCGGCCGGGGTGCGCTGCGGCATCGACCTCTCCGACGGCGCGGCCACCGACGCCGGGCACGTCGGGCGGGCCTCCGGGGTCGTGCTGGACGTCGACCTGGCGGCCCTGCCGCGGCAGGCCGGCGTGGACGCGGTCGCCCGGGCCGCCGGCCGCGACCCCGTCGAGCTGGCCGCCACCGCGGGGGAGGACTACGAGCTGCTGCTCACCGCGCCGCCCGCGGTCGCCGACGCCCTGACCGGCGTGACGTGGATCGGCGAGGTGCGCGCCCCGGTCGGCGACGAGTCCCCGGGCGCGCGGCTCCTGCGCGACGGCCGCGCGGTCGAGCTCGCGGGCTTCGAGCACCGGGCGGACTGAGCCGGCAGGGCCGGGCGGTACGGAGCCGCCCGCGGGCGTGCGGGGCGTGCGGGGGGGGGCGGAGTCCGGGCCGGGCAGGCCTCGCGGCGCCGGGAGGCGCCGGGTGGGAGCCCGAGGCGGACCCGGGGCCCGTCCGCGCCCGTCAGGCCTCGGAGGTCCGCGGCCGTCGGCGTCGCGGCGCCGTCGGGGGACCGTCGTCCGGGAGGGCCCGGCGGCGCCTGCGGGGCGCCTCGGCGGGCTCGGTCGCCGCGACGCCGGCGGGTCGAGCGGCGCGTCGTCGGGCCGCTCCCGGCGCCGTCGGCGCGGTTCGGCGGGGGCGTCGTCGGGCCTCGGACGCCGCCGCCGGCGGGGCGGGTCCCCGTCCGGGCCGAGGTCCCCGGGGGCCGCGTCGCGGTCGCGCTCGCGCTCGCCGCGGGGGTCGTCGTCTAGCAAACGTGGTCCGTCCGCCCGGCCGGACCCGGGGGCGGCCGGGCGCGGACCGCGGGCGCGCCGGGGACGCCCCGGTCCGGGGTCCGGGGCGGTGCCGCGGCGGCCCGTGACCGGGTTGCCGACGGGCGGGACGACGGAGAGGAGCGTGGCGATGGCGGCCCCCGCTACGAGGCTGAGGAGGAGCATCGCGACCGGCGTGACGTGGCCGCCCGCGACGAGGAGGACGAGCCACCACGGCACCTCGAGCACGCCGACGCGCAGGTCGGAGAGGACGGTCACCACCGCGGCGAGCGGCAGGAGCGCCCCGACGAGGAACAGGCCCGCGCGGTGCAGCGGCGCGACGACGGGGACCGGCGAGATCGCGGCCGGCCACGCCGCGAGCGCCGGGACGAGCAGGTAGGCCGCGAGCGGGTCGAGGACGAGCAGCGGGACCATCGTCACGAGCAGCACCGCGAAGACGCCGAACGCGACGGCGGGCCGGGTCGGGCGGTGGTGCCCGGCGATCTCGCGGACGAGGAACGGCCGCGCGAGCGCCGTGAAGACGAGGAGGACGAGCGTCAGGACGGCGATCAGGACCCAGGCGCCCGCGCCGGTCTCCACCGCCGTGCCCGCGAACGGCGCGGGGAGCGCCGGCCACGCCAGGCCCGTGCGGCCCGCCCCGATCGCGACGAGCCCGGCGACGAGCGGCCCGACGGCGCACCCGGCCGTCCACGCCAGACCGCCGAGCAGGTGCACGCCGTCGCGGGCCAGCGCGATCGACAGCACGAGCGCCCCGCCGGCCAGCGGCAGGACGAGGCAGAGCAGCAGCACCCGCAGCGCCCAGCCGGGCAGCTCCCGTCCCGCCAGGACGATCCCCGACTGCTGCGCGCCGACGTCCGCGGACGGCAGGTCGACGGCGAGCAGGGCGCGCAGCGCGGCCCGCCCGGTCAGGCCGAAGCGCCGGGCGTCGACGGTGCCGGTCCCGGCGGAGGAGATGCCGTCCGTGGTCGTCATGAGCACGGACGGGACGCCGGCCTGGTCGAACTCGCCCTGCTCGCCGACCGTCGCCGGCAGGCCGCGGCGGACGATCTGGCGCCACAGCGACTCGGAGGGCGCGGTCCGCAGGCCCTCGCCGCGCAGCGCGGCCTCCACCGTCCGCTCGAGTCGCAGCGGCGCGGCGCTCGGCGTGTTGCCCCACGCCAGGACCGTCGGCCGTCGCGCCGGGTCGCCCGAGAGGTCGCCGAGCACGATCGCGGTCGCGACGCGGCCCTTCGCCGCCCGGGCCAGGCGCGTCGCGCCGGAGAGCCCGCCGCCGGACCCGCCCGTGGTCGAGACGAACTGCACCGTGCGCCGGAAGCGGTTCTGGCCCGCGGCGCGCGCGAGCGCGATGAGCCCCGAGGTGCCCGTCATCTCCGCCGGCGAGCCGCGACGGAGCGCGTCGCGGTGGGCGACGATCAGGATCTCCGGGCCCGGCAGCCCCGGCAGGGTCGCCGAGACGTTGCGCAGCGTGCGGGTGCCGTCCGGCGTGTCCGCGGTGAACTCGTCGACGTCGATCGCGGCGGAGGGCAGCGCCCGGCGCAGCTCGACGGCCACCCGGTCGGCGAGCGCCGCGTCGCCCGGCGAGCCCGCGCGGCGGGACGGGAACTGCGCCGTCAGGTCGGAGTTCAGCCGCATCGCCTGCGCGGCGTCGTAGGCCTCCGCCGGCAGGTCGGCCGTCAGCGGTCGCGGCAGCGCGCGCAGCGAGAACACCGCGACCAGCGCGGCGAGGAGCAGCGCACCGATGCCGATCCGGATCGCCAAGGACCGCCAGCGTACCTGCGCGCCACGCCGCGACGGCCCCGGTCCGCCCGCCGTCGTCGCGGCCCACCCGGCGCGTCGCCCGCGGCGGGCGCGATGATGGGGGCACGATGACCTCCGCCGCCCGCATCCTCGTCGTCGACGACGAGGAGTCGATCAGGACGCTCCTGGCCTTCCCGCTGCGCCGGGACGGGCACGAGGTCCTGACCGCCGCCGACGGTCGCGAGGCCCTCGAGCAGTTCGACCGCTCCCGGCCGGACCTCGTGCTGCTCGACGTGATGCTGCCCGGCGTCGACGGCTTCGAGGTCTGCCGGCAGCTGCGCCAGCGCTCGACGGTGCCGATCATCATGCTCTCCGCCCGCGGCGAGGAGGCCGACCGCGTCACGGGCCTCGAGAGCGGCGCGGACGACTACGTCACGAAGCCGTTCTCGGTCCGCGAGCTGCGCAGCCGCGTCCGGGCGGCGCTGCGCCGCGCCGCCATGCCGGCGGTCCAGCCCGGCGACACGCCGCCCATCGAGGTCGGCGACCTCGTCATCGACCCGGACCGCCGGCGCGTGACGGTCCGCGGCGAGGAGGTCGAGCTCACCCACCTCGAGTTCGAGCTCCTGACGACGATGGCCTACGCGCCGGGCCGCGTCTTCACCCGGGACATGCTGCTCGAGCGGGCGTGGGGCGGCTCCGCGTACCGCGAGCGGCGGACCGTCGACGTCCACGTGCTGCACCTGCGCGAGAAGATCGAGCGCGACCCGAAGAAGCCCGAGCACGTGATCACCGTGCGCGGCCTGGGCTACCGCTTCCGCGACGCCGACGACTGAGGGCGCGGTGCCGGGACGCGACGAGGGCGGCGAGGGGCGGCCTGCGGGGAGCCGGCCCGCCGACCCCGCAGGGGCGCCCGCCCGTCCGCCCGCCCCGGCGGGGATCGGGGACGCCCGTCCACCGGCGCGCGGGCTCCTCGGGATCCGGGCGCGGCTGCGACGCTCCCTGCGCCTGCGGCTGACCCTCGCGTTCGTGGCGGTCACGGTCGTCGCCGTCGGCGCGATCGCCCTGCAGGTGCTGCCGAGCCTGGAGTCGACGCTGGCCCAGCAGCGGGTCCAGTCCCTCGCGCAGGACGCCGAGGCGGCGGTCCGCGACGCGCGGGGGCAGGCCGGCGGCGCCCCGGCCGGGTCGGCACGGTCGGACCGGCTGCTCGTCGACGCGGTCGCGGCCCGGACGGGCGCCGGGGTCGTGCTCTTCTCGCCCGTCGCGGGGCAGCTCGCCCCCGTCCGGCGGTCGTCGACGGGCCGCACCCCGGTCGACGGTCCCGGCGCCCGGCTCGCGGTCCGCGCGGTCCGGTCCCGGCGGCCGATGCGCGCGGTCGACGACGGCGACCGCCTCGTCGCGCGCGTCGCCGAGCCGGTGCCCGCCGCGGCGGGCGGGCGGGGCGCCCTCGTCGTCGCCGAGGATCTCGCCGACGTCCGCGCCACCGTCACCCTCGTCCGCCGGCGCGTCGTGCTCGGCGGCCTCATCGGCATCGTCGTCGCGCTGCTCACCGGCACCGCGTTCGCGGTCGGCGTCTCCACGCGCCTGCGGCGCCTGGAGCAGGGCTCGCGGGAGGTCGCCGGCGGGCGGTTCACCACCCGGTTCGACGTCGACGCGCCCGACGAGCTCGGCGCGCTGGCGCGGTCGCTCGACACGATGCAGCGCCAGCTCGGCGAACTGGACTCGAGCCGCAAGCGGTTCATCGCCACCGCCTCGCACGAGCTGCGCACCCCGCTGCAGTCGCTCTCCGGCTTCGTCGAGCTGCTGCAGGACGAGGAGCTCGACGAGGAGGAGCGCGACGGGTTCCTCGCGCGGCTCGCGGTGCAGGTCGAGCGGCTCACGCGCCTCTCCTACGACCTGCTCGACCTCTCCCGCCTGGAGAGCGGGGGCCTCGAGCTGCGGCCGGAGCGCACGGACCTCCACGCGCTGGCCGAGCGGGTGGCGGGGGAGTTCCTGCCCCGCGTGGAGCTCGAGGGCCGCCGGCTGACCGTGCGCCTCGTCGGCGAGCCCGTCGAGTGGTCCTGCGACCCCGAGCGCGTCGCCCAGATCGTGCGGATCCTCGTCGACAACGCGTTCA
>WLOB01000231.1 GCA_009699505.1 Actinomycetota bacterium
GAGGAGCGCCCCGACGTCGCGAGCCTGCTGCCCGTCGACCGCTTCGGCCCGTTCCTCGACCTCGTCCCGCAGGACGCCGCGGTGATCATCGTCGCCGACGAGGAGATCGCCCCCGCGCTGCGGGACCAGTGGGACGACGTCTGCGCCGCCTTCCACGACGACGACGCCGGGCACCTGTACGTCAAGCCCGAGACGGTCCTGGAGGAGCTGGACCGCCGCGCCGAGCTGCGCATAATGAGCCTCCTGCAGGACCAGGACCTGCAGCTGCACGGCCAGTCCGGCGACCTCGCCGCCCGCAACCTCACGGGCGCGGAGACCGAGCTCGAGAAGCTCCTGCGCTCCGGCTACCGCACCGTCGTCACGTGGCGGCGGCAGGGCGACGGCGACCGCGCCGCCTACAACCTCTCGCGCGTCCGGGCCCAGTGGGTCGGCGACGGCGACTTCGACCGCAGCCGCGCCGGCTTCGTCATCGCCGACCTGCGCCACGGCTTCATCGCGCCCGGCATGGAGCTCGCCGTCCTGCCGGACCACCGGCTGATGCGGCGGCGCAAGACGGAGGCGGACGACGAGTCCCGCCGGCGCTCGGGACGCAAGGGCGCCCTGAAGTCCTTCGCCGACCTGCGCACCGGCGACATCGTCGTCCACGAGGACCACGGGATCGCGCGCTTCAACGGCTTCGACACGAAGACCGTCGGCGGCGTCACGCGCGACTACCTGAAGCTCCAGTACGCGGGCGACGACAAGGTCTTCGTCCCCGTCGACCAGCTCGCGAAGATCACCCGCTACGTCACCGGCGGCGGGGCCGAGCCGACGCTCTCCAAGCTCGGCGGCAAGGGCTGGGAGCTCATCAAGACCCGGGCGCGCAAGGCCGCGCACGAGATGGCCGGCGAGCTCATCACCCTCTACGCCGAGCGCCGCGCCCGCCGCGGGTACCAGTTCCCCGCCGACGGCGAGCTCGTCGAGGAGTTCGAGGCGAAGTTCCCCTACAAGGAGACCGTCGACCAGCTCGACGCGATCGACGCGGTGAAGGCCGACATGGAGTCCACGCGCCCGATGGACCGCCTGATCTGCGGCGACGTCGGCTTCGGCAAGACCGAGGTCGCCCTGCGCGCCGCGGTCAAGGCCGCCGCGGACGGCAAGCAGGTCCTGATCCTGGCGCCGACGACGATCCTCGCCCAGCAGCACTACGCGACGTTCGCCGAGCGCCTGCGCGACCTGCCGCTGACGGTCGACCAGGTCTCGCGCTTCCGCAACGCGGCGGAGCAGCGCGAGGTCGTCAAGGCGTTCAACGAGGGCAAGGTCGACGTCCTCGTCGGCACCCACCGCATCCTCGGCCGCGACGTCGCCGGCAAGGACCTCGGCCTGATCGTCGTGGACGAGGAGCAGCGCTTCGGGGTCAAGCAGAAGGAGAACCTGCGCCGCCTGAAGCTCCGCGTCGACGTCATCGCGATGTCGGCCACCCCGATCCCGCGCACGCTGCAGATGTCGCTGGCCGGCCTGCGCGACATCTCGACGATCGAGACCGCGCCCGAGGGCCGTCGCCCCGTCAAGACGTACGTCGGCGAGTACGACGAGCAGCTCGTCCGCCAGGCGCTGCGGCGCGAGAAGGACCGCGGCGGCCAGTCGTTCTTCCTCCACAACCGCGTCGAGACGATCGACGAGACCGCGGCGCGCCTGCGCGGTCTCTGCCCCGACATGACCTTCGAGGTCGCCCACGGGCAGATGAGCGACCAGCAGCTCGAGGACCACATGATGCGCTTCCTCAAGGGCGACGCCGACGTCCTCGTGTCGACGTCGATCATCGAGTCGGGCATCGACATCCCGCAGGCCAACACCCTGATCGTCGACCGCTCGGACCTCTTCGGGCTGAGCCAGCTCTACCAGATCCGTGGCCGCGTGGGCCGGGGCCGCGACCGGGGCTACGCCTACCTGCTCTACCCGTCCGCGGCGGCGCTGACGGAGGACGCGATGCACCGGCTGACGGCGCTGGCGGACTACACCGAGCTGGGCTCCGGCTTCCAGATCGCCATGCGCGACCTCGAGCTGCGCGGCGCGGGCAACCTGCTCGGCGACGAGCAGTCGGGCCACGTGGCGGCGCTGGGCTTCGAGCTCTACCTGTCGATGCTCGAGGACGCGGTCCGCGAGCGCGAGGCCGAGGGCGACGACGGCGGCGAGAGCGGCGACGAGCGGCCCGAGCCGGTCCGCATGGACGCGCAGGTCTCGGCCTACGTCCCCGCGGACTACGTCCCGTACGAGCAGGCCAAGGTCGACATCCACCGCCGGATCGCGTCGGCGAACGACGTCGCGAACCTCGAGGAGCTGCGCGGCGAGCTCGAGGACCGCTTCGGCGCGATGCCCGAGCCGCTCCTGAACCTCGTGGAGCTCCAGCGGGCACGGATCCGCTTCGGCGAGGCGCGCTGCCGGGTCGTGACGCTGCGCGGCACGAAGCTCACCGCCACCCCGATCGAGCTGGACGCCGAGGGCATCGCCCGTCTGCGCGAGGAGGTGCCGGGCGCCCGGTACGAGGGCGGGCACGAACGGATCACGGTGACGGTGCCGGCGGAGGGCCCCGAGCGGCTCGAGGCCGTCGTCGCGGCGTCCGAGGGCGTCCGGGCCGCGGCGCTCAGCGTCGCGCTGACCTGACCTGCGCCGCGGCCCGACCCGGTCCCACGACCGTCGTGCGGTCGCGGGCCCGTGGTGCGTGCCCGCGCAGGAACCCGGGTATGCGTGCCGGCGTGCGGGTCGACCGACCCGTCGGCACGCGGGACGCGCCGGGCCCACCGGAAGGGTCGATCCGGCCCGCGTGGAACGCTGATGGGCCCCTCAGCCACGACTTAGGTCGGGCCGCTAGTCTGCCGCCCGATGCCTCGTCACCAGCGTCCCGCCACCAAAGCGCTCGTCGCCTGCGCCATCGGCCTGCCGGTCGCCGCCCTCCTCACCGGATGCGGAGGTGGACTGTCCGGGGACTCGATCGCGAAGGTCGGGGACACGGACATCACCAAGACCCAGTACGAGCAGAGCCTCAAGTTCCAGCAGGTCCTCGCCAGCCAGCAGGTGACGGGCAACAAGCTCTTCGCCTCCGCCACCCCCAAGCTGGTCTCGTTCGAGGCGCCCTACACGGAGTGCACGACCAAGCTCAAGGCCACGGTGCCCAAGGAGCAGCAGGCCCAGGTCACCGACGCGCAGATCAAGCAGTACTGCGAGACCATCCCCGAGGAGGCCAAGACCCGCGCGGTCCAGCAGCTCATCTCGGGCGAGGTCCTCGAGCAGGAGAGCGCCGACGCCGACATCAAGGTGTCCGACGCCGAGGTCAACAAGCAGCTCGACGCCGTCTACACGCAGCAGATCGGTGGCAAGGCGAACCTCCCCAAGTTCACCAAGCTGACCGGCCTGAACGCCGACGTCTTCAAGGACCAGGTCCGCCAGGGCCTCGAGCTCCAGAAGCTCACCGCCAAGGCGACGAAGGACGCCGGCAAGGTCACCGAGAAGGACGTCCAGGACTACTACAACAAGAACAAGAAGCAGTACGCGCAGCCCGAGTCGCGCAACCTGCACGTCGTCCTGACGAAGACCGAGGCCGACGCGAAGAAGGCCCGCGCCGAGCTCGACGGCGGCGCCACGTTCGCGTCCGTCGCGGACAAGTACTCGATCGACCAGGTCACGAAGAAGGCCGACGGCAAGCTCGCGAACGTCGTGAAGGGCCAGCAGGAGAAGGCGCTCGAGACCGCCGCGTTCTCCACGGCCGCCACGAAGCTCGCCGGCCCCGTCAAGACGGAGACCGGCTGGTACGTCCTGCGCGTCGACAAGATCACGCCCGCCAAGACGATCCCGTACGCGCAGGTCAAGTCGGTCCTGAAGCAGCAGCTCGAGCAGACGAAGCCGCAGGAGGCCGCCCAGAAGTGGGAGGAGGGCGTGCTGAAGAAGTGGAAGGAGAAGACGGAGTGCCGCGAGGGGTACAACACCGTCGCCTTCTGCAAGAACGAGGCCAAGCCGAAGACGACGACCGCCGCCGGCGCCGCCCAGACGCAGCAGCCGGAGAGCGGCCAGTAGCCGACCGGCCCCGGGCGCCCCGCGCCCGCCCGCAGGAACCACGGCCCCGGGCGTCCGCCCGGGGCCGTCGTGCGTCCGGGGCCGCGTCGGGCGGGCCTCTATCGTGTGGCGGGTGCCGCGCGACGAGATCACCGCCGCCCTCGGGGCCCTGGACGACATCACCCGCAGGCTCCGCCTCGAGTGCCCGTGGGACCGCGAGCAGGACGAGCGGACGATCGTCCCGCACACCCTCGAGGAGGCCTACGAGCTCGCCGACGCGGCCAGCTCGGGCGACGACGCGAAGATGCGCGACGAGCTCGGCGACGTGCTCTTCCAGGTCCACTTCCTCTCGCTGCTGCTCGAGGAGCGCGGGGCGGGCGACCTGGCCGCGGTCGCGGCCGGGTGCCGCCGCAAGCTGATCCGCCGGCACCCGCACGTCTTCGCGCCCGACTCGCCCGAGATGCTCGAGGTCCTCGAGGCCGACCGCGCGGGTCGCGCGGAGCAGGAGTCCCGGCTGACGGAGCAGGCCGGGGCGCAGCTGCGCGACGTCGCCGGCGCGGACGACGTGCTCGCGAACTGGGACGCGATCAAGCAGACCGAGGCGGGCCGCGAGGGCGGCATCTTCGGCGAGGTGCCCGACAACCTGCCGTCCCTGCTCTTCGCCCGCAAGGTCCAGCGGCGCGCCGCGAGCTCGGGCTTCGACCCCATCGACGTCGACGCGGCGCTCGAGGCCGCCCACGCCGAGCTCGACCGGCTCGCGGAGACGATCCGCGCCGGGGCGCGGGCCGCCACGTTCCAGGCGCTCGGCGACGCGCTCTTCGCCGTCACGAACGTCGCGCGCAAGGCGAAGGCCGATCCCGAGATCGCGCTGCGCTCGGCCAGCGTGCGGTTCCGCGACCGCGTGCTGCGCGCCGAGGTGCTCGCCGAGTCCGAGGGCCGGGCGTGGGCCGACCTCGACGACGACGACCGCCTGGGGTACTACGCCCAGGTGCTCTTCGCGGAGCGCCCGGGCGGCGCGGACGAGCCGCCCGTGGCCGACTGACCGCCCCGGGGCGCCGCCTACGCGGCCTGTGCGAGCAGCAGGTCCGCCGTCCGGCGGTCCGCGATGCCGGTGACCGGCACGTGCCGGGCGCGCTGGAAGGCGGCGACCGCGTCCGTCGTCGGCCGGTCCCACCGCGCCGTGCGGTGCCGCGCGTCGAGCACGCGGGCGCGGCGCAGCAGCGCCTGGGCGTCCGCGGCGCGCACCGCCGGGACCACGTCCTCCGCGGCACGTCCCGGCACGAGCGCCGCGCCGAGCGCCCGCAGCGCCACGCCGATCCCGGCGAGCGGCGTGGCGGGCCGCCCGGCGTCCGTCGCGGGGGTCGCCCAGGGGCGCGGGGGTCGGTGGTGCGTCGAGGTCGACATGCGGGGCCTTCCGTGGTGGTGACACCACCGTCCCACGGGTCCGTGAGCGGGACCCCAGGGACGCCTGAACGGTTCCTGAGCGCGCGGCGGGGGCGACCGACCCGGGTGGCCGCCGCGTCGGTCGACGGGGTCGGCGGGCCACGCGCGGGGGCGTGCCCGCGCGTCGGTTGGCGGGTGCCCGGGTCGCGGACGTCGACGGGCCCGGCCGCCGGGGGGACGGGGCCGTGCGGGGGCCGCCCGGGCCGCGGCCCGGAGCCGGCCCGACGGGCGGGCGCCCTTCCCGGCAGACTGTGGCGCCATGAGCCAGATCGAGTCCGTCCTCGGCCGCCAGGTCCTCGACTCCCGGGGCAACCCGACCGTCGAGGTCGAGGTGACCCTCGCCTCCGGCGCCACCGCGCGCGCCGCCGTGCCGTCCGGCGCGTCCACGGGCGAGTTCGAGGCGACCGAGCTGCGCGACGGCGGCGACGCCTACCTCGGCAAGGGCGTCCTGAACGCCGTGGCGAACGTCAACGGCGAGATCGCCCAGGCCGTCAAGGGCCGCGATGCCGACGACCAGCGCGCGCTCGACCAGGCGCTCATCGACCTCGACGGGACGCCGAACAAGTCGCGCCTGGGCGCCAACGCGATCCTCGGCGTCTCCCTCGCCGTCGCGAAGGCCGCCGCCGCCGACGCCGGCGTGCCGCTCTGGAAGCACCTGCAGGTCGACGCCCCGGGCGCCGGCGTGACGCTCCCCGTCCCGATGATGAACGTCCTCAACGGCGGCTCGCACGCGGACAACTCCGTGGACTTCCAGGAGTTCATGATCGTCCCGTTCGGCTTCGAGACGTTCTCGGAGGGCCTGCGCGTCGGCGCCGAGATCTTCCACCACCTCAAGGCGCTCCTACACTCCCGCGGCCTCGCGACGTCCGTCGGCGACGAGGGCGGCTTCGCCCCGGACCTCTCCTCGAACGAGGAGGCCCTGCAGGTCCTCGTCGACGGCATCGAGAAGGCCGGCTACAAGCCCGGCGAGCAGGTCGGCATCGCGCTCGACCCGGCGACCTCGGAGATCTTCGAGGGCGGCAAGTACGTCCTCACGCACGAGAACCGCTCGCTCACCGCGGGCGAGCTCTCGGAGTACTGGGCCGACAAGGCCGGCAAGTACCCGATCCTCTCGATCGAGGACGGCATGGACGAGGAGGACTGGGACGGCTGGAAGACGCTGACCGACGCCCTGGGCGAGAAGGTCCAGCTCGTCGGGGACGACCTCTTCGTCACGAACCCGGAGCGCCTCCAGCGCGGCATCGACGCCCGCACGGCCAACTCCATCCTCATCAAGGTCAACCAGATCGGCACCCTGAGCGAGACGCTCGAGGCGATCAAGATGGCCCGCGGCGCCGGCTACACCGCCGTCATGTCGCACCGCTCCGGCGAGACGGAGGACGTCACGATCGCCGACCTCGCCGTCGCCACCGGCTGCGGCCAGATCAAGACGGGCGCGCCGTCCCGCTCGGACCGCGTCGCGAAGTACAACCAGCTCCTGCGCATCGAGGAGGCGCTGGGCGACAAGGCGGTCTA
>WLOB01000232.1 GCA_009699505.1 Actinomycetota bacterium
GTCCCCGAGGAGCCGCCCGTGCTCCGGGTGCCGGTCGGCGTGCAGGAGGACGACGGCGACCGCCTCGGGGCGCAGCGCGGCGACGGCCTCGGCCACGGACCCGGCGGCCTCGTCGGTCAGGTCGCGCTCCGGGCCGTCCGGACCGCAGCGCTCGTCCCGCCGGAGCTGCGCGACGCGGGGCCGTGCCAGGTCGTAGAGGTGCGGGCGGTCCTGCCGGCCGAGCTCGACGAGGTCGACGAACCCCTCCGTCGCGCAGAGGACCGTCCGCGCCACGCGCCCCTCGAGCAGGGCGTTCGTCGCGACGGTCATCCCGTGGCGCAGGCCCGTCACCGCGGACGCGTCGGCACCGGCGGCGCGCAGGACGTCGCGGATCGCGCGGAGGACGCCCTCGGACTGGTCGCCCGGGGTGGTCGGCGTCTTCGCCGTGTGCACGCGCCCGTCCGCGACGAGCGCCGCATCCGTGAACGTGCCGCCGACGTCGACCCCGAGGAGCATCGGGGCGAGCGTAGCGCCGCCGGCGGGGCGCCCGGACCGGGCCGGGCCGGCCGCGGGCGCCGGGCCTCCCGCCGGGCGCCCGCGACCCGCGTGGGCCCCTAGGCCGCGAGGGCCTCGAGCGGACGGCGCTCCGAGAAGTCCTCCACGGTCTCCTCCGTCTCGCTCAGGTGCTGATGGGAGGGGCAGTAGCGCGAGCCGTGCAGCGGATCGCGCTGGCACGGCTGGCCGCGCCGGGTCGTGGCCTGGCAGGTCGGCTTCGTGCCCGTCAGGTCGTGCCCGAGGTCGGGCCGGCGACGCAGCTCCTCCGCCACGGTGCCGACGTACGTGTCGACGGTCCGCCAGACCTGGGCCTGGGCGGCCATGGGGAAGAGGAACCTGATCTCGGTGAACAGGCTCTTCGCCGGGTGCGCGAAGTAGTGGGGGTCCGTCACGAGTCGCTCGATGGTGCGCTCGCAGGCCCGGAGCACGCGCTCCTGGGTCGTGCGGGAAGCGCCGCCGGGGAGGTTGCGGGTGACGTCGCGGTAGAGAGTCCTGGAGAGGTGGTACATGGGGAGTGGGACGGTGGGTCGGAACCGTCCACCCTCTGAAACACCCCGAATGTTGGGTTTCGATGAAGAAGTGGCGCCTTCACCTCGCGAGAGTGATAAAGGCGTATTTATTGATCGACGCCTTACCGGGCGTTTATGCGGTCCACGCCTCGCGCCGCGCCACGGGCGACCCGTCGTTCGGCTCGACGATCGTATGAACGCCGTCGAGCGCCGGGTCGAGCGCGGGGTGGTCCAGGCGGCGGTGGGCACCGCGGCTCTCCTCGCGCGCCAGCGCCGCGGAGCCGATCGCCCGCGCCAGGGGGTGCGGGTCCGACAGCAGCGTCCGCAGGCCGTCGGCGTCCCGCTCGATGCCGGCGTGGCGCCAGAGGGCCTCGCGGCTCTCGCGGGAGGGCGCCAGCACCGCGGGCGCGGAGGGCGCGGGGGCCAGCCGGCCGGGGAGGGCCGGCGCGTCGAGGCCCGCGCGGGCGGCGCGCCCGCCGTAGACGATGCACTCCGCCAGGGAGTTCGACGCCAGGCGGTTGGCGCCGTGCAGCCCGGTGCACGCGGTCTCCCCGACGACGTAGAGGCCCGGGACCTTCGTGGCGCCGTGCAGGTCGCAGGCGACGCCGCCCATCGTGTAGTGGCAGGCGGGGGAGACCGGGACGAGCTCCGTCACGGGATCCAGCCCGGACTCGCGGAGGGTCTCGACCACGTTGGGGAACGCCCCGGGGTCGACGCCGCGCATGTCGAGGTGGACGCGCTCGGAGCCCTCGGCCAGCATCGTCCGCCACACCGCCTGCGCGACCTCGTCCCGCGGCGACAGCTCGTCGACGAACCGCTCGCCGTCCCGGTCCAGGAGCGTGGCGCCCTCGCCCCGGATCGCCTCCGTGACGAGGAACCCCTCGCGCCCGGGGATGCCGGCCACGGCGGTGGGGTGGAACTGCACGAACTCGAGGTCGGCGAGTTCCGCCCCGGCGGCGAAGGCGAGCTGCGCGCCGACGCCGACGGACCCGGGCGGGTTCGTCGTCCGGCTCCAGAGGGCCGCGGACCCGCCGCAGGCGAGGATCGTCGCGCGGGCCGCGACCGCGCGGCCGTCCTCGAGCACCACGCCGACGGCGCGCCCGTCCGTGGTCCAGACCGCCGCGGCGCGGGTGTCCTCGAGGACCGTGACGGAGGGGTGGGCGACGAGGCGGGCCGACAGCTGCCGGACCAGCCGGCGACCCGTCGCGCTGCCCCCGGCGTGCACGACGCGGCGATGGGTGTGGCCGCCCTCGAGGCCGAGGACTCGGCGGCCGTGGCGGTCGGCGTCGAAGCGCACCCCGAGGGACTCGAGGTCGCGCACGGCGTCCGGGGCCTCGCGGCAGAGCACCTCGGCGGCGGAGCGCCGGACGAGCCCGCGGCCCGCGCGCTCCGTGTCGGCGAGGTGGGCGGCGGCGCTGTCGTCGACGGCGAGCGCGGCCGCGACCCCGCCCTGCGCCCAGTAGGACGCCGTCTGGGCCAGCGGCGTCGCGGACACGACGGTCACCCGCGCGCCGTCGCGGGCGGCGCAGAGCGCGGCGTACAGCCCCGCCGCTCCGGCTCCGACCACCAGGGCGTCGGTGGTCGCGTCGGCGGCGGCGGACATGGCGGGTACCGTATCCGTCGTGGCCCGTCCCCTCTTCCGTCACGAGTCGTCCCTGCGCCACGAGACGGGGTCGCACCCCGAGCGCGCCGACCGGATGGTGGCGATCGAGCGCGAGCTGGAGGCGCGGGACTGGTGCGGCTTCGAGCCCCGCGACTCGCCGGAGGCCACGGACGAGCAGCTCCTCGCCGTCCACCCGCGGCCCCACGTCGAGCGGATCCGCGCCCTCGCGCGGTCCGGCGGCGGGCGGATCGACGCGGACACCATCGTCTCGGCCGGGTCCTGGGACGCCGCCGTCCACGGCGCCGGCGGGGCGGTCGCCGTCGTCGACGCCCTGCTCTCGGGCGAGGCGGACCGCGCCGCGTCGCTGCACCGCCCGCCGGGCCACCACTGCGAGACGGCGGAGCCGATGGGCTTCTGCCTCTTCAACAACGTCGCGATCGCCGCGCGCCACGCCGTCCTGGTCCACGGCCTGCGGCGGGTGCTCGTCCTGGACTGGGACGTGCACCACGGCAACGGGACGGCCGAGATCTTCGCCGGCAGCGGCGACGTGCTGTTCACGTCGATCCACGAGTTCCCGCTGTACCCCGGCACCGGCCGCCCGACGGAGACCGGCCACGGCCCGGGGGAGGGCCTGACCGTCAACCTGCCGGTGCCCGGGGGGACGGGCGACTCCACGTGGGTCGGGATGGTCGAGCACGTCGTCGCGCCGATCGCCCGCGACTGGGCCCCGGAGCTCGTGCTCGTGTCCGCCGGGTACGACGCCCACGCCGACGACCCGCTCGCGGGCTGCGAGGTCACGGACGACGGCTTCGCGCGGATCGCGGAGGCCACCCACCGGCTGGCGACCGAGCTCGGCGTGCCCCTCGGCCTCGTGCTCGAGGGCGGCTACGACGTCGACGCGCTCGCGCGGTCCGTCGCCCGGACCCTCGAGGCGTGGTCGCAGGACCCCGCGGCCCGGACCGCCGCCGAGCCGGTGCCGGAGGACGACGTCGTGCGCCGGGCCCGCGAGTTCTTCGCGCCGCGCTGGCCGTCCCTGGCGCCGGCGACCGGCTGAGCGCGCGGTCGCCCCGGGGACCCGCCGGCTACGGCGTGGTGGCGGTGCCGGCGCCCGGCTGCGCCGGTGCGGTCGTGATGCCGGGCGCCGTCGTGGTCCCCGGGACCGCGGTGCCGCCGGACGGGGCCGCGGGCGTGCTGGTCGTCGTGGCGGTCGTCGCCGTCGTGGGCGTCGTCGGCGTCGCCGCGGGCGCGGTCGGCTGCGGGTCGGGCTCCGGCACGGCCGGGGCGACGGGTGCCACCGTCGTCGTGGCGGCCGGGACGGGGTCGTCGCCGGTGGTCGTCAGGGCCACGAAGGCGCCCAGGGTGCCGCCCGCGACGATCAGGACGACCGCCGCGACGGTGGCGACGGGCAGGCGCCAGTTCGGCGTCGGCCGCATCCGCGTGCGCGCCGGGGCACCGCAGCTCAGGCACCAGGACTGCTCCGCCCCGACGGTGTTGCCGCAGCGCGGGCAGACGACGGGCGTCGGCGGGGTGCGGCTCATCGGCGCTCGGCGCCGTTGCCCGCGGGCGTGCCCGGTGCGCCGGGCGCCCCGGGGACGGAGCCGGTGGTCCCCGCCCCCGGCGCGGCGACGACGGTCGCGGGGTCCGCGGCGACGTGCCCCGCGGCCTGCTGGTCCACGCGGATCCCGCACTGCGGGCAGAAGTTCGCGTCGCTGCCGTGCAGCGCCCCGCAGCGGAGGCAGACCGAGACGCCGGGCTCGTGCAGCTCCTCGACGCTCAGGAAGTCCCGGAGCCCGTGCTCGAGGACGTGCAGCTCCTGGTCGATGGAGTACAGGGCGTCGACCTTCGCGCCGACGAGGACCTCGTTCTCGACGCCCGCCCGGCGCAGCTCGAAGACGAGCCCGCCCAGGTCGCGGTAGCCGAGCTCGCGGACGCGGCGCAGGTAGCGCAGGCGGCGCCGCATGCGGCCGCGGCTGCGGACGCTGACCTTGCGCGGCACGGCTGGCGTGGCCGCCTGGGCCGCCGGCGCGGCGCCGGTCCCCGCGTCGGGGGCGGGTGCGGCGGCCTCGCGTGCGGCGCCGGGGGTGAAGGCGGTGATGCTCGAGTCCTGCCGCGCCCCCTCCGGGCGCCCGGGCTCCGCGGTGCGGTGCACCTGGGTGGGCTCCTCACCGGTCCTGGAGGCGTCGCCGGCGGCCGGGTCGGGCCCGGGTCCGTCGGTGCGGTGGGGGGTGCGGTCGGGGAGCTCGCTCATAGGTCTGACGGCCCCGCGGGTTCTCGTCACGCCGGACCGCGGTGCGAGTGTAGCGACGACGCCCGTACGGATCGCCGGGCCCCGCGGGCCCTCCCGCCGCGGTGCGACGCGGTTCCGGCGCTGCTCCGGCACGTTCGGGCGGTGGAGGCGTGACGGCCTCCGACCGGACCATGGGGACGCATCCGACCCCCTCCCGGAACCACTGGAGACCCCGTGTCCCGCACCACCGTTGTCACCTCCCCGACCCCGTCCACCACCCTCGAAGGCCCCGTCCGCGTGCTCGCCCACCGCGGGCTCGGGCCGGCCGCGCGCGCCCACCACGGGGCGCTCCGCGCGCGGACCGGCACGAGCCTGCGCCGCCTGTGCTCCGGTGAGCGCGGCCAGGGCACCGTGGAGTACGTGGCCCTCGCCATGCTCATCGCGGCCGTGATGGCCGGCGTCGTGCTCGCCGCGGGCGGCCTGCAGGGCGGCGGGATCGCCCAGGCCGTCGTCGAGAAGGTGAAGTCCGCGATCAACACCGCCGGCGCGGCGCCCAAGGTGAAGTAGTCCGGGCGGTGCGCCGCGGGCGACGGTGGGCCCGACGAGGCGCGCCGGTCGACCGGGTCGACCGACACGTCGAAGCGGTCGACCCCCGCGCCACCGCCGCGTGGCGGTGGCGCGGCCGCCCTCCCCCGTCGGGGGCCGCCGCGCCTCCTACGATGGCGTCGTGCCCCGCCTCGTGCTCGCGACCCGCAACCCGCACAAGGCCGAGGAGTTCGCCGAGCTCCTCGCGCCGTGGACCGTCGGTCCGCTGCCCGACGACGTGGAGCTGCCGCCCGAGACGGGCTCGACCTTCGCCGAGAACGCGACGGGCAAGGCCCGCGCCGCGGCCGAGGCGACCGGGACGGCCTCGTTCGGGGACGACTCCGGCATCGTCGCCGACGCCCTGGACGGGGCGCCCGGGGTCCGTTCGGCGCGGTTCGCGGGCGAGGACGCGACGGACGCCGAGAACCTGGCGCTCTTCCGCAGCCGCGTGCCGGCGGGCAGCGCGATCGCGTACGTCTGCGCCATCGCCTACGTCGATCCCGTCACCGGCACGGAGCACCACGTCGAGGGGCGCTGCACCGGCACGACGGCCCCGGAGCCCCGGGGCACCGGGGGCTTCGGCTACGACCCGATCTTCCTGCCCGACGACGCCGGGGTCGCGGCGGGGCGGACCATGGCGGAGCTGTCGCCCGCGGAGAAGGCCGCGATCTCGCACCGCGGCATCGCGGCGCGCGCGCTCCTCGCGCTGCTGCTCGCCGACGCGGGCTGAGCGGCCCCCCCCGGGGGGTCAGCGCAGGTTCGTGGCGGCGGCGAGCCCGACCGCGGTGGAGACCGCGGCGTAGCCCAGGAACCCCCGCACGACCAGGACGATCGCGGTGATCAGGCACGCCAGGATGACGACCGACCAGGCGGCGCGCTCGAGGGTCATGCGCACATCCAAGCACCTCGGGCGGGCGAGGGCCCGGCCGGGCCGGCACCGCGCCGCCCGGCGGGCGGCCCCGGGGTCGCCGCGGGGTCGGTCGCGGACCCCGTTGAGCCCGCCGACGGGGCACCGCCCCGGGCTCCGCGGCGACGTCCCGCGGCGGGCGACCGGGCGTCGGGCCGAGGCGCCACCGGGTCGTTCCGCGGGGCGGGGACGGGTGGTCGGACGACGTTCCGTCCTGGGTTGCAGGCACACTCTCGCCGTCCGGCACGTGCGACCAGTCGCCCGTCGGATCGCCGTCCCGCTCCTGCGGGTGGCGTGCAGACGCGATAGCGTCGCAACCCGAAACGTGCCCCACCACAGGAGGAGCGGTTAGATGACCAAGGCAGAGTTCGTGGACCACGTGGCCGAGAAGGCCGGTCTCGGCAAGAAGGACGCGCAGGCCGCCGTCGACGCCGTGCTCGACACGATCACCGACGCGCTGTCCCGCGGGAGCGACGTCACGTTCTCCGGCTTCGGCAAGTTCTCCGTCGCCGAGCGCAGCGCCCGCAAGGGGATCAACCCCGCCACCGGCGAGCAGATCGACATCGCGGCGAAGAAGCTGCCGAAGTTCTCCGCCGGCGCCGCGCTGA
>WLOB01000233.1 GCA_009699505.1 Actinomycetota bacterium
CCCGTGGCGCTCGACGTCTTCACCCCCGCCGTCGCCGACTGGTTCACCCGGGCGTTCGACGGCCCCACCAAGGTCCAGACCCAGGCCTGGCCGCTCATCGCCGCAGGCGAGCACGTGCTGATCTCGGCACCGACGGGCTCGGGCAAGACGCTCGCCGCGTTCCTCTACGGCCTGGACCGCCTGTCCGCCGACCCGCTGCCCGACAAGCACAAGCGCGTCCGGCTGCTCTACGTCTCGCCGCTGAAGGCGCTGTCGCACGACGTCGACCGCAACCTGCGCGCGCCGCTCGCGGGCATCGCGTCGGCCACGGGCCAGACCTCCCTCATGGGCGACGACCGGTCGCGCGACGGGGCGCTGCGCGCCGAGAAGGGCCGCGACCGCGACGCGATCAAGGTCGCGCTGCGCACGGGCGACACCCCGCAGCGCGAGCGCGCCGCCATGCGCCGTCGTCCGCCGGACGTCCTGATCACGACGCCCGAGTCGCTGTTCCTCATGCTCACCTCGGGTGCGCGCGAGATGCTGACGGGCGTCGAGTCGGTGATCATCGACGAGATCCACGCCGTCGCCGGCACGAAGCGCGGCTCGCACATGGCGCTGACGCTCGAGCGGCTCTCCGCCCTGCGCGTCCCGGGGCAGCCCGGCGCGTGGTCGGGCGAGGAGATGCAGCGCATCGGGCTCTCCGCGACGCAGAACCCGCTCGAGGAGATCGGCCGCTTCCTCGTCGGCCCGAAGCGCACGTGCCGCATCGTCGAGACGGGCGAGAAGAAGAAGATGGACCTGCGGATCCAGGTCCCCGTGGAGTCGATGGCCGAGCTCGACCTGACGCCCGCCGGTGCGCCGCGACGGGTCGAGACGGACGGCATCGACGACAACACCGAGGGGCTGCAGGGCGGCGGCCAGGAGCCCGTCTTCGCGCCGGGTGCCGGGACGATCGCGGCGGCGGGCGCCGCCGCGGACCCGCTCGAGCCGGGCGACGCCGGGGCGGTCACGGCGGACGGGCCCAGCCCCGCCGGGGGCTCGGCCGACCTGGGCGACGACCTGGACCCGATGGGCGACGACCTCGACCCGATGGGCGACGCCCCCGAGCCGGCAGGAGCCGGCCCGGACGACCTGGGCGACGACCTCGACCCGATGGGCGACGACGAGCTCGACCCGGCGGCCGGCGGGGTGCAGCTCGCCGACGACCCGCTCGAGCCCGGCGGCGACCCGACGCACGGCGCCACCCGCAACTCGATCTGGCCGGCGATGTACCCCGAGATCCTCGACCTGGTGCAGTCGCACCGGTCGACGATCGTCTTCGTCAACTCGCGGCGGTCGGCCGAGCGGCTGGCGCTGCGGCTGAACGAGCTCGCGGAGCAGCGCCTCGCGCAGGCCGCGCTCGAGGCCGGGCTCGGGGACCCGGACGCGAACCCGGACGCCCGGTGGGACGAGGACCCGGACGAGGCGAAGAAGCGGCGCGACAGCGACCTGCGGCGCCTCATCGCCCAGCGCGACGGCGTCGTCCCGGGCGACGACGACCCCGACGAGGACGACGACGACCCGGAGGCCGCCGCCCGCGAGCGGGAGCTGCGCGCGCGCGCCGAGGCGGCCGGGCAGGCGGGCACGTGGGCCGCCTCGCGCAGCCACGACCCGGACGAGGAGCTCACGCTCCCCGGCCCCGAGCGTCACGCGGGGATCCAGCCGCCGCTCCCGCGGAAGGCGCCGTCCGTCCTGCCCGGGTCCGTCGCGGCGGAGGGCGCGCGCCCCGTGCCGAAGCCCGGCGACGCCGAGGTGCTCCGCGCGGAGACGTCGGCGATCGCCCGGTCCGCCCTGCGCGACGGCGACTCGGGCGGCGGGGTCGTCGGCTCGCAGAACACGATCGCCGGCGTCGGCCTGCCGCACGGCGACCACTACGGCCCGCGCGACGGCGGTGCGCCGACGGCCCGCGACGCGCCGGCGCCGACGGGCCCGTCAGCGGTCGAGGTCGCCCGCGCCCACCACGGCTCGCTCTCGCGCGAGGAGCGCGAGGTCGTCGAGGAGCTCCTGAAGGCCGGCCGGCTGCCCTGCCTCGTCGCCACGAGCTCCCTCGAGCTCGGCATCGACATGGGCGCGGTCGACCTCGTCCTGCAGATCGAGTCGCCCAAGTCGGTCGCCGCCGGCCTGCAGCGCATCGGCCGCGCGGGCCACGGCGTGGGCGAGACCGCGAAGGGCCGCATCTTCCCGAAGTTCCGCGCCGACCTCCTCGAGTGCGCCGTCGTGGTCCGGCGGATGCGCGAGGGCCTGATCGAGCCGACGGTCGTCCCGAAGAACCCGCTCGACGTGCTCGCGCAGCAGATCGTCGCGATCGCCGCCTCCGTCGACGCGGACACCGAGACGACGGACGAGGACGCCGAGCCCGCGATCGCCGTCGACGACGTCTACGCGCTCGTCACGCGCACGCACTCCTACGCCGAGCTGCCGCGCGAGCTGTTCGAGCGCACGCTGGACATGCTCGACGGCCGGTACCCGTCGCAGGACTTCGCCGAGCTGCGGCCGCGCGTCGTGTGGGACCGCGTCGGACAGACGATCCGGCCGCGCAAGGGCGCCGGGCGCCTGGCCATCGCCAACGCCGGCACGATCCCCGACCGCGGGCTCTACCGCGTCGTCCTGCCCGACGGCCGGCGCGTCGGCGAGCTCGACGAGGAGATGGTCTACGAGGCCCGCGCCGGCCAGACGTTCCTCCTGGGCGCGTCGACCTGGCGGATCGAGGAGATCGGCCGCGACAAGGTGATCGTCACCCCGGCGCCGGGCGCCCCGGGCGCGGTGCCGTTCTGGCGGGGCGACCAGCGCGGGCGCCCCAAGGCGCTGGGCGAGGCGATCGGCGCGTTCTCCCGCTGGGCCGTCGGCGAGGACGAGGCGACGCTCGTCCGCGACTACGACCTCGACCCGCTCGCCGCGCGCAACCTCCTCGACTTCCTCACGGAGCAGCAGGACGCCACGGGGGTCATCCCGTCGGACCAGACGCTCGTCATCGAGCGGTTCAAGGACGAGATCGGCGACTGGCGGGTGTGCCTGCTCTCGCCGTACGGCGGCCGGGTCCACGCCGCGTGGGGCCTCGCGGCGTCGCGGCGGATCCGCGACGAGATGGGCCTCGAGGCGGACGCGATCTGGTCCGACGACGGGATCATCATCCACCTGCCCGACATCGACGACGCGGGCGGCGCCGGCGTCTCGTTCGGCGACGACCCGTTCGACGACGGCGGCCCGACGCCGTCCTCCGCGGAGGACGGCGCGGACGACGGCCCGCAGCTCCCCGACGACGGCGGCCGCGGCATGGGCGCCGGCTGGGACCGCGTGCTCGAGCTGCTCGTCCCGGAGCCGGAGGAGGTCGAGGACCTCATCGTCTCCGAGCTCGGCACGTCCGCCCTGTTCGGCGCGCGCTTCCGCGAGAACGCGGGCCGCGCGCTGCTGATCCCGAAGGCGCGTCCGGGCAAGCGGACCCCGCTCTGGCAGCAGCGGCTCAAGGCCCAGTCGCTGCTCGAGGTCGCCCAGACGTTCCCGGACTTCCCGGTGATCCTCGAGACGTACCGCGAGTGCCTGCGCGACGTGCTCGACGTCCCGGGGCTCGTCGACCTGCTGACGAAGCTGCAGAACCGCGAGATCACGATCGTCGAGGTCGAGACGGGCACGGCGTCCCCGATGGCCAGCTCGCTCCTCTTCGACTACATCGCCACGTACATGTACGAGGGGGACGCGCCGAACGCCGAGCGGCGCGCCGCGGCCCTCTCGCTGGACCGCGACCTGCTGCGCGAGCTGCTCGGGCAGGACGAGCTGCGCGACCTGCTCGACGAGGGCGCCCTCGCGCAGCTCGAGGCCGACCTGCAGCACCGCTCGCCGAAGACGCGCGCCCGCAACGCGGACGCCCTGGCCGAGGTGCTGCGGCGGGTCGGCGACCTGACGGAGGCCGAGGTGCTCGAGCGCGTCGCCGTCGGCCCGCTGTCGTCGGCGGACGAGCGCCCCGTGGCAGGTCCGGACGACGACGGCCCGCCCGTCGCCACGTCCGACGCCGGGGGCTCCGTGGTGGCCGGGGTCGGCACGGAGGAGGAGCGCCGCGCGGCCGCGGCGTCCTGGCTCGCGGACCTCGAGCGGCAGCGCCGTGCGATCCGGATGCGGATCGGCGGGGAGCAGCGATGGATCGCGGCGGACGACGCCGGGCTCTTCCGCGACGCGCTGGGCGCGGTGCCCCCGGGCGGGCTGCCCGAGGTCTTCCTCCACGACGTCCGGGACCCGTACCGGCGGCTCGTCGTCCGCTACGCCGCCACGCACGGCCCGTTCGTCGACCGCGAGCTGCACGCCCGCTACGGCGTCGACCCGTCCGCCGTCCTGCGCGAGCTGCTCGGCGAGGACGAGCTCGTGCGCGGCGAGATGCGCCCGGGCGGGACGGAGACGGAGCACTGCGACCCCGAGGTCCTGCGCCGGCTGCGCCGCATGTCGCTGGCGGTCCTGCGCCAGGAGATCGAGCCGGTCGACCCGCGCGCGCTCGTCTCGTTCACGCAGACGTGGCAGGGCGTCGACCGCTTCCGGCCCGCGGGCGCCGGGCCGGACCGCCTGCGCGAGGTCCTCGTGCCGCTGCAGGGCCTGGCGCTGCCGGTCGAGCTCTGGGAGCACGAGGTCCTGCCGCGGCGCCTCGGCGCGTACTCGCCGGCGTGGCTCGACGGCCTGTGCGCGTCGGGCGAGGTCGTCTGGGTCGGCGCCGGCGCGCTCGGCCGCGGCGGCGGCAAGGTCGCGTTCTACTTCCGCGACGACAGCGCCGTGATCGGCCCGCCGACCGGGCGCTCCGCCCGCGACGGCAGCGTGTCGCTGCCCGCCCCCGGCGCCGCGGCCGGCGCGTCGCGCGGTCCGGCCGGCCCGGCGGGCAGGGACGGCGCCTCGGGGCCCCAGGGCCCGGTGCACGCGGCGCTCCGCGAGCTGCTCGCGTCGCGGTCCATGTTCTTCTCCGACGTCCTGGGCGCGCTGCCGGAGCACACGGCGCACCTGCGCGACGCGCTGTGGGACCTGATCTGGGCCGGCGAGGTCACGTGCGACGTCTTCGCACCCCTGCGGGCCGGCCGCGCGGGCATGAAGGCCCAGAAGCCCCAGCCGGCGATGCCGCGCGGGATGTCGTCGGCCCGCGGCGGCCGCCGGCGGTTCGGTCCGCGCGCGACGGGCGCGCAGGCGACCGCCACCCAGGGCCGCTTCTCGCTGACCGCGCCCCTCTTCGTCGACGCGTCGGGGGCCGCCGTCGACCCGGGGCTGCGCCGACGGACGCTCGCCGAGCTGCTCCTGGAGCGCCACGGCATCGTCACGCGCGAGCACGTGAAGGCCGAGGGCATCGCCGGCGGGTTCTCCACGCTCTACGACAGCTTCGGCGCGCTCGAGACCCTCGGCGTCTGCCGCCGCGGCTACTTCGTCGAGGGCCTCGGCGGGGCGCAGTTCGCGCTGCCCGGCGCGGTGGAGCGGCTGCGCGGGCAGTCCGTGCCGCAGGTGCACGGCCCCGACGGCGAGGTCTCGGCGCTCGACCACCTGGGCCGTCCGCTGCCGGCGACGACCCTCGACGCGACGGACCCCGCGCAGCCCTACGGCACGCTCCTGCCGTGGCCCGAGCTACCGCCGCCCCGGCGCGACCGCGAGGACACCGCGGACCTCGAGCGCGACGCCGCCGGCGGGTACGGCCGCACGGCGCACCTGCAGCGCCCGTCGACCGCGACCGATCCGCGGCCGCAGCGCGCGCAGGGCGCCCGCGTCGTCCTCGTCGGCCCCGACCCGGTGCTCTTCGTCGACCGCTCGGGCAAGGCGCTGCAGGTCCTCGTGGACTACGACGACCCGCGGCTGCCGATCGCGTTCGCCGCCCTCGTCGAGGCGGTCCAGACGGGCAAGGCCGGATCGCTGCCGCGCAAGGGCCTCCAGCTCGAGCGGATCGACGGCCTCGAGGTCATCGGCCATCCCCTCGAGCCGCTCCTCGTCCCGGCGGGCTTCCGCTCCGCGCCGACGAAGTACCTGGCGCGGGCGTGAGCGCGGGGCCGGGCGGCGCGGCGGCACCGGGCGGCTCCGGCGACGCGGACCGCGCACCGTCCGCGGGCGGCAGGAGCGGCGCGACGCCCGCGTCATCGGACGTGGGGGACCGGGGCGGGCTCCCGAGCCCCCGGTGCGTCCTCGTGCTGGGCGGTACCGCGGAGGCCCGCGAGCTCGCGAGCCTGCTCCACGCGCGGCCCGACCTGCGGGTCGTCACGTCGCTCGCGGGCCGCGTCGCCGCCCCCCGTGCGCTGCCGGGCGAGGTCCGCGTGGGCGGGTTCGGGGGGACGGACCAGCTCGCGGCCTGGGTCGTCGAGCACGACGTCGCGGTCGTCGTCGACGCCACGCACCCGTTCGCGGCGGGCATCTCGCGGAACGCGGCGGAGGCGTGCGGCGCGGCCGGCGTGCCGCTCGTCGCCCTGCGGCGGCCCGGCTGGACCGCGGGGCCCGGCGACGACTGGCACGACGCGACGGACCTCGCCGACGCCGCGCGCCGCGTCGCGGGCCTCGGGCGGCGGGTCCTGCTGGCGATCGGCCGGCAGGAGGTCGGCGCGTTCGCGGGCGTCGACGACGCGTGGTTCCTGGTCCGCGCCATCGAGACGCCCGACGGGCCGCTGCCGCCCCGCCACGAGCTGCTCCTCGACCGCGGCCCCTACGCGCTTCAGGACGAGCGGGAGCTCCTGGCCGAGCACCGGATCGACCTCGTGGTGACGAAGGACTCCGGCGGCGACGCCACCCGCGCGAAGCTCGACGCCGCCCGCGAGCGGGGCGTCCCGGTCCTGGTCGTCCGGCGTCCACCCGCCCCGGAGGGCCCGGGGATCGAGGTCGTCGACGCGGCCCCGGCCGCCGCCGCCGCGGTGGCCGCGGCGGTGATGCGCTGAGCGGTCGCTCGGGGGCGACGGGCCCGCCCCGCGCCCGCGGCCGGCCCC
>WLOB01000234.1 GCA_009699505.1 Actinomycetota bacterium
GCGCTTGGCGAGGTTGCGATCCATGTGAGGGTGCTTCTTCCGGGGTCAGATCTTGGCGTCGAGGACCATGCCGGCGAACAGCACCGTCAGGTAGATCAACGCGTAGAGGTGGAGGGACAGCGCGGCGGCGCGGGTGCCCTTGCGCAGCAGCACGAAGGACTGGCGCATGAGCTCGACGCCGAGCAGCAGCGCGATCGCGAGGTAGATCATGCCGAACGCGCCGGTGACGACCGGGACGACCGACACGAGGACCGTGATCGCGGACCAGATGACGATCGCCTTGAACGTGTAGGCGTCGCCCTTGACCACGGGCAGCATCGGGATGCTGGCGGCCGCGTAGTCGTCCTTGATCAGCATGGACAGCGCCCAGAAGTGCGGGGCGGTCCAGGCGAACACGATGGCGAACGGGTACAGCGAGTCGACGGCGAAGCCGCCGGTGACCGCCGCCCAGCCCACCATGGGCGGGAAGGCGCCGGCGAGCCCGCCGATGACGATGTTGTTCGTCGTGCGGCGCTTGAGCCACATCGTGTAGACGCCCACGTACCAGGCGAACCCGGCCAGGGCCAGGAGCGCCGCGGTGATGTTCGCGACGACGGCGAGCAGGACGAACGACGCGATCGTCAGCCAGAGGCCGACCCACAGCGCGACGTACGGCTGCATCCGGCCCGACGGGATCGGACGGTCCTGCGTCCGCTCCATGAGCCGGTCGATGTCGCGGTCGTACCAGTGGTTGACCGCGCTGGCGCCGCCCGAGGCGAGCGACCCGCCGACGACCGTCCAGAGGACGAGCCAGATCGAGGGGCTGCCGGCGGCGTACATCGCGGTGACCGTCGTCAGGAGCAGGAGGACCTGCACCTTCGGCTTGGTCAGCGCGACGAGGTCCGCGACGAGCTGCCGCGCGTTGGAGGTGACGGGCACGGGACCCGCGCCGGTGGCCGAGGAGGCCGAGACGGACGTGGACATGCGGGTCACCTCCTCCGGGAGGCGCTGAGGGCGCGCCGGGTCACGCGGAGACCGGGTTGGGCTCGTTGTTCCGGCGCTCGATCTCGGCGCGGATGTCCTTCATCGGCTCGACCGAGCGCACGCGCGGGACGGCGTCGAAGTTGTTCTGCGGCGGCGGCGACTGCGTGAACCACTCGAGCGTGTTGGCCTTCCACGGGTCGGGCCCGGAGACGGCGCCGTGCTTGAGGCTGCGCAGGGCGTTGATCGCGGTGAGCAGGATGCCGATGCCGAGGATGAACGCGCCGATCGTGGAGATCAGGTTGTAGATCGCCAGGTTTCCGACGTCCGCGTACTCCGGGATGCGGCGGGGCATGCCGTCGAGGCCGATGGAGTGCTGCACCAGGAACGTGACGTGGAAGCCGATCAGCATGGTCCAGAAGCTGATCTTGCCGAGCTTCTCGTCCATCATCCGCCCGGTCATCTTCGGGAACCAGTAGTAGAGGCCCGAGAAGACCGCGAACACCGCGCCACCCATCAGCACGTAGTGGAAGTGCGCGACGACGAAGTACGTGTCGTGCAGCTGCCAGTCCACCGGGTACAGCGCGAGGATGACGCCGGTGATGCCGCCGATGAGGAAGGTGCCGAGGAAGCCGACCGCGAAGAGCAGCGGCGTCGCGAAGATGATCGTGCCGCGCCACAGGGTGCCGATCCAGCTGAAGATCTTGATGCCCGTGGGGATCGAGATCAGCATGGACGAGACCATGAAGAACACGAGCACGACGCTCGGGCTCGGCGTGGTGAACATGTGGTGCGCCCAGACCATCAGGCCCAGGAAGGCGATGGTGAGGGTCGAGGCCGCGATCGCCTTGTAGCCGAAGATCGGCTTGCGGGCGAAGACCGGCAGGACCTCGGAGATGATGCCGAAGCCCGGCAGCACCATGATGTAGACCTCGGGGTGGCCGAAGAACCAGAAGAGGTGCTGCCACAGGAGCGGCGAGCCACCCTCGGCCGGGTCGTAGAAGTTCGTCCCGAAGTGCCGGTCCGTGAGGAGCAGCGTGACGGCCGCGGCGATCGCCGGCAGGGCCAGGATCAGGAGGACCGAGTAGGTCAGGATCGTCCACGCGAAGAGCGGCAGGCGGCTCCAGGTCATGCCCGGGGCGCGCAGGTTCGCGATCGTGACGTAGAAGTTGACCGAGCCGACGAGCGAGCCGATGCCCGTCAGGTGGACGAGGAAGATCCAGGCGTCGACGCCGCCGTTGGGCAGGTAGTCCTTCGACGCGAGCGGGACGTAGCACGTCCAGCCGCACTCGGGCGGGTTGAAGAACACCGAGGCGTAGAAGACGAGGCCACCCGCGGCCAGCATCCAGAAGGAGAGCGCGTTGAGCTTCGGGAACGCCATGTCCCGTGCGCCGATCATCAGCGGCACGAAGTAGTTGCCGAAGCCGGCCATGACCGGCACCACGAACAGGAACACCATCGTGGTGCCGTGCATCGTGATGAGCTGGTTGTAGGTCTTGAAGTCCAGGAGCGTGTTGTCCGGGACGGCGAGCTGCAGACGGATCAGCAGCGCCTCGACCCCGCCCACGCCGAAGAAGGCGAAGGTGAGGACCAGGTACATGATCCCGATCTTCTTGTGATCGGTCGTCGTGACCCAGTCGACCCAGCCCCGCATGGGCTTCTCGACGGAGTGGGCGACGACCTGAGGGATCGGCGTGGCGGTGACGGTGGCCATGGGAAGTCTTCCTCGTTACCGGACGGTCAGCGCTGGGCGGCGCCGGCTGCGGACTCGGCGTCGTCGCTCGACGTCGACGCTTCGGGGGTCTGGGTCTCGGAGCCCTCGGCCTCGGGGGCCTGGGCCGCCGCGGCGGCGGCGTCGTTCTTCGCCTGCTGCTCGCGGAACTCGTCGGCGGCGACGCCCGCCTGGGCGAGGCTCGACTTCTGGCTCGCGAGCCACTGCGTGAACTGCTCGGGCGTCACGGCGCGCACCCGGGCGGTCATGTTCGCGTGGTTGCGGCCGCAGAGCTCGGCGCACTGACCGACGTAGACGCCCTCCTTGCCGCGGGGGATCTTGAACCAGGTGTGGTTCGTGTAGCCCGGGAGCGCGTCGGCCTTGCCGCCGAGCTTCGGGATCCACCAGGCGTGGCCGACGTCGGACGAGCGGATGTCGAGGGTGACGGTCGTGCCGGTGGGGACGACCATCTCCTCGTACGCCTGCACGTTGTTCTGCCGGTCGCGGTCGGCGTCGGGGTACGTGAAGCGCCAGGCGTACTGCTGGCCGTTCACGTCGATGTTCAGCGACTTGCCGTCCTCCGGCAGGAGCTCCTTGTCCTTCGCCGTCTGGTAGCCGGCCGGGATGGCCCAGCCGTCGGCGTCGGAGTTGTCCGGGTTGCGGATGCCCGGGAGCATCAGGAACGTGACGATGCCGAGGATGAGCACGATGCCCGCGGCGCCGGCCGTCCAGCCGATCTCCAGGCGCGTGTTGCCGTGCAGCTGCTCGGCGACGGCGCCCGGGCGGGCCCGGAACTTGACCATGGCGTAGACGAGGGCGCCGAAGACCGCGATGAAGATCACGACGCCGACCGCGAAGACGACGGCGTAGAGCGTGTGGATGCGGTCCGCGTTCGGAGAGCCGCCCGATTGCGGCGCCCAGAACGAGGCGGAGGCTGGTCCGGCGGAGACGAGCGTCAGGCCGATCGCGAGGGCGATCACCGACGTCAACGTGCGCCAGGAAGCCCTAGTGAGGTGAGGGATCCGGTTCGAGCGTCGCAAAGCCCGCCGGATTCTAGTGACGGACGGCACCGGAAGGAACCACCCTCGCGTCGTCGCGCGACAAGCGCGTTGGAATGGGGGTCTGGGGGCCGAACATCGGGAGCGGGAACGCGCCTCTACCTGCCGAGGTAGGTCGGCTGCTCCTTCTTCATGAAGGCCGACACGGCCCCGGAGAAGTCCTCCGAGTCCCCGAGGAGGCCCTGCTCCCGGGCCTCGATGGCGAGGACGTCCTCCAGACCGCGGACGACCTGCGCGTTCAGGACCCGCTTCGTGGCGGCGTGCGCCATGGTCGGACCCGCGGCGAGCTCGCGGACCTGCGCCTCGAGCGCGGCCCGGAAGCCCTCCGTCGGGCGGACCCGGTTGACCAGCCCGATGCGCAGGGCCTCCTCGGCCTCCACGACGCGCCCCTCCAGCATGATCTCCGCCGCGCGCGTCCACCCGAGGCGGGCGACGAGGAAGATGGACGCGCCGCCGTCCGGGCCCAGGCCGATCTTCGTGAAGGCGTGGTTGAGCTTCGCCCGCTCCGACACCGTCACGAGGTCGCACGCGAGCGCGAAGGACATGCCGATGCCGGCCGCGGTCCCGTCCACGCCGGCGAGCACGGGCTTCTCGAGCGCGCGCACGAGGCGCATGATCGGGTGGTACCGCGAGTGGAGCAGGAGCTCGAGGTCCGGGCGCCCGGACGGGCGGGTCGGCAGGCCCCCCTGGGACACGGACCCGAGGTCGGCGCCCGCCGAGAAGCCGCGGCCCGCACCCGTCACGAGCACGGCCCGGACGTCGGCGGGCGCGCAGGCCCGCAGCGCCGAGACGAGGTCGGTGGCGATCTGGCCGTCCCAGGCGTTCAGCACCTCCGGGCGGTTCATCTCGACGATCGCCGCCGCGCCGTCGCGCAGGAGGTTGACCGTCTCGTACTCCTGGACCGTCTCGAACTCGCTCATGGGCGGCAGGATGACAGACGGCCGGGGCCCCCTGGCTGGCTGGCCAACCCATGGTGGGCGACACCCTCGGCCGGCCGCCGGGGGTGCCCGCTCCCCCGCTAGGGTCCGGCGTCGTGACGCCCCGGAACCTCATCCGCGCGGCCGCCTGGGCGACGGTCGGCCTCGGCGTCGCCGCCCCCCTGGCCCGTCGCCGGCTGCGGCTGAAGCCCCCGGTGGTGCTCGCGACCGCGGCCGCCGCGCCCGTCGCGGTGACCTTCCTCGTCCCGCGGTCCAGGACCCGCGACGCCGTCGTCTGCACGCTGCAGATGTGGGCGTACTTCGCGGCCTACGAGATGCCCGCCGACGACCCCGAGCGCCTCCGCTCGCGCGTCCGCGTGGACTACCCCGTGCGCAGCGACCTCGTCGTCGGCCGCGGCCGGATCCCGACGGTCCGCCTGCAGCAGGCCCTCCACCGGGACGGCACGTTCGCGTGGTGGGAGAAGGTCCTCTCGGTCAGCCACTGGGTCTGGTTCTTCGTCCCCCACTCCACCGTCGCCTACGTCCTGCTCCGCCACCCGGAGCAGTTCCCGCGCGCCGCCGCGCGGATCTACGGGACCTTCGACCTGGGCGCCGTCGTGTACTGGGCCGTCCCGACGGCCCCGCCGTGGTTCGCGGCCGAGGCGGGGCGCATCGACTTCGGGCCCGACGGCCGGCCGCTGCGCCGCCTCATGCGCGAGTACGGCGAGGAGCTCTTCGGCGACCGCTGGCCGCAGCTCTACGACGCGCTCGGGGGCAACCCGCTCGCCGCGATGCCGTCGCTGCACTTCGGCACCTCCGTGGCGTCCGCCCAGGTGCTGCGCGACGTCGGCCCGGTCCCCGGTGCGATCGGCTGGACCTACGCCGCGACGCTCGGCTTCGCCCTCGTGTACCTCGGGGAGCACTACGTCACGGACATCGTCGCGGGCGGGGCGCTCGCCGAGGTCGTGCGCCGGGCGACGCCGCTGGCGGCGGGCCCGCTCGTCCGCGCGGGCGACGCGATCGGCCGCGTGGCCGGCCGCGCCCGCACGGCCTGACCCCCGACGCCCCCGCGGCGCGTACCGTTGTCCCGGCGCAGCAGTCCCGCGCCGGCCCCTGGTGCCGGGGCACTTCATTTTGTAAAGTGCAGCAAGACGGTGGTGCGCGACCGCGCCCGCCCGACGACCGAGAAGGACCTCCAATGCCGGACCCCGAGAACGTCATCATCATCGGCAGCGGCCCCGCCGGCTACACCGCCGCCCTCTACACGGCGCGCGCCGAGCTCGAGCCCCTCGTCATCGAGGGCTGGAACTGGGGCGGCCTGCTCCAGCAGACGACGGACGTCGAGAACTTCCCGGGGTACCCCAAGGGCATCCTCGGGCCGGACATGATGCAGGACCTGCGCGACCAGGCCGAGCGCTTCGGCGCCCGCCTGAAGACGGAGCAGGTCACGAAAATCGAGCTCAGCGAGGAGCCCGGCGGCCTGCACTCCGTCTGGATCGACGACGAGGAGTACCGGACCCGCTCCGTCATCGTCTCGACGGGCGCGGAGCATCGCAAGCTGGGCGTGCCCGGCGAGGACGAGCTCTCCGGCCGCGGCGTCTCGTACTGCGCCACGTGCGACGCGGCGTTCTTCAAGGACCACGACACCCTCATCGTCGGCGGCGGCGACTCCGCCATGGAGGAGGCCATCTTCCTGGCGAAGTTCGGGCGCTCCGTGACGGTCGTGCACCGCCGCGACGAGTTCCGGGCGTCGGCGATCATGGTCGAGCGCGCCCGCGGGGTGGAGAACATCCACTTCAAGACGCCGTTCGAGGTCGAGCGCTTCGAGGCCGCCCCCGGCGACGGCATGAAGCCGCTGTCGACCGTCGTGCTGAAGAACACCGTCACCGGCGAGACGGAGACGATGGAGATCACGGGCGCGTTCATCGCCGTCGGGCACGACCCGCAGAGCGAGCTCGTCCAGGGGCAGCTCGAGACGGACGACGAGGGCTACGTCGTCGTCGAGGGCGTCACCACGGAGACCTCGCGGCCCGGCGTGTTCGCGGCCGGCGACCTCGTCGACCCGTCCTACCGCCAGGCGATCACCGCGGCCGGCTCCGGCTGCAAGGCCGCCCTGGACGCTGAGCGCTACCTCCGCGACGTGCCGGTGCTGGCCGACGACGTCGCGCACGTCGACGGCGTCGCGCAGGTCTGACCCTCCCGCCGGGCGCCCCGGCGGCAGGAGCCGCCCGGCGCCCGGCGAA
>WLOB01000235.1 GCA_009699505.1 Actinomycetota bacterium
GGCGAGGGCCAGGGCGCGGGCGGGCTCCGGGGCGGCGACGTACGCGGTGATCGGGACCAGCGGCTCGGAGATGGGCTCCCAGACGGGGGCCTGCAGGGCGAGACGGTGCACCTGGACGGCGGCGCCGAGCGCATCGTCCAGGGCCTCCATCGTCGAGCCGAGGCCGGCGCCGAGGCGCTCGATGGCCTCGACGAGCTCGTGGGTGCGGCGGGTGCGGGCGAGGTCGTCCAGGGCGAGGAGGGCGCGCTCGATGCGGGCGGTGCGGGCCTCGTGCGCGGCGACCTCGAGGCCGTCGCGGGCACCGTGCGGCGCCACGGTCGGGGCGGGGCGCGAAGCCGGGGCGCCCATGGCGGCGAAGGTGGAGGACGTCTCGATCAGCATGTGGTCTGCTCCGGGCGGCGGCTGGCACGCGCCCCACGCGCGGCCCCGGTCGGGAAGACCCGGGCTGCGGAGGGACGGCTCTGCGACATGGGAGGAGTGTGCGCCCCGCGGGTGGCAGACCGGTATCGCCCGCGTGTCCGTCGGGGATGCACGGGGCGTTCGACGTTGCGCGGGTCGGGTACGGCGCACGCTCCGCGAGGTCGATCGCACCGGTGCATCCGCCCCCGGCTCCTCGCGCGTACGTCCCGTTGACGGGGACGACCCGCGCCCTGAGGGGACGCGGAGCGCCCTCGCCCGTAGGACCCACGAGA
Organism: Actinomycetota bacterium; assembly: GCA_009699505.1. Lineage (GTDB taxonomy): Bacteria > Actinomycetota > Thermoleophilia > Solirubrobacterales > Solirubrobacteraceae > Patulibacter. The sequence goes on from WLOB01000235.1 coordinate 693, forward strand.
GGGCGGTTCGTACACGCGACGGGACGCTCGGCGATGAGGACCCCTGTCGTCGTTCCCGAAGGCCCGAGTCCGCGATGCCCGATCGCCAGTCCGTCCCGCAGCAGGAGATCTCCAACGGGATCGCCCAGCTCTACAAGACCCGCCTCGGTCGCGGGCCGACGAAGGTCTCGACGACCATCGCCGGCGACCTCGTGGTGTGCGTCCTCGAGGACACCGACACCCCGATGGAGCAGACCCTGCTCTCCATGGGCTCCCGCGACCTCGTCCGCGAGGCGCGTTCGCGCTTCCAGCAGCACTGCACCCCGCACCTCGTCGAGATCGTCGAGCAGGCGACGGGGCGGAAGGTCCGCACCCACGTCCCCGGCTACCGGCCGTCGCACGACGCGGCGACGGAGGTCTTCCTCCTCGAGACCGGGGCCACCGAGGGCTGACCGGCCGTCGTGGTGCCGCCCGGCTGCCGCGCGGGTCCTCGGCGCAGACGCCCCGGGCTCCCGCACCGCGCCGCACCGGCCGGGGCCGTCGTGCCGTTTCATGCCGGGACGCGGGGGTAGCGACCCGGGATGCGGATCGTGATCGTCGGGGCCACCGGCAACGTGGGCAGCGCGCTGGTCCGCGCGCTCGTCGCGGACCCGGGGGTCGACGAGGTGGTGGGCTTCGCGCGCCGCCGGCCCGAGGTCCGTGCGGACGGGGTGGAGTGGGTCGCCGGCGACGTGCGCAGCCACGACCTGACGTCGCTGTTCCGGGGTGCCGACGCGGTCGTGCACCTGGCGTGGCGCATCCAGCCGTCGCGCGACCGCGAGCTGACGCGCGAGACGGACGTGGGCGGGTCCGGCCGCGTCTTCGACGCCGTCGCCGCCGCCGGCGTGCCGTTCCTCGTGCACGCCTCGTCGCTCGCGGCCTACGGGCCCCGGACGGGCGGCCCCGACGAGCGGGTCGACGAGTCCTGGCCCACGACGGGCATCCCGACGTCGTTCTACTCCCGCGAGAAGGTCGCGGTCGAGGCGCTCCTGAACGACTTCGAGGCCGCGCATCCCGAGGTCCGCGTCGCGCGGATGCGCCCCGTGATCATCCTCCAGCGCAGCGCGTCGGAGGCCATCCGCCGGTACTTCCTCGGGCCCTTCTGGCCCAGCGCGCTCGTGCGGGCCGGACGGATCCCCGCCGTCCCGCTGCCGCCGGCGCTGCGGTTCCAGGTGGTGCACGCCGACGACGTGGCCGAGGCCTACCGCCTCGTGCTGCGCACCTCGGGGACCCGCGGGGCGTACAACGTCGCGGCCGAGCCCGTCATCACGCCGCGGCGGCTCGCCCGCGTGCTGGGCGGGCGCCTCGGCGGCGTGCCGATCCCGGTGCCCGCGCGGGTCCTGCGGCTGGCCGCGAAGGCCACGTGGCTCGCGCGGCTGCAGCCGACCCCGCCGGGCTGGCTCGACCTGGGCATGCAGTCGCCGCTCCTCTCGACGGAGCGCCTCCGGGGCCTGGGCTGGCTGCCGCGGCACGACGGGCCGGCGGTCCTGCACGAGCTCCTCGAGGGGCTGCACGACCGCGCCGGCGGCGACACGCCGCCGCTGCGGGCGGACGCGGGCGGCCGGTTCCGGCAGGACGAGATCCGCACCGGGGTCGGCGGCGGGCCGTAGCCGGCCGGTGACCGGGGCGGGCGGAGGACGCCGGCGACGGAGCCGCGGTCGAGACCACGGCCCGGTGCCCGGGCCCGGCCCGCCGCCCGGGGCTGCGGCCCGCCGCCGCGGCACGACCCCGGACCGCCGGGTCGCTCAGGCGGCGCCGTGCGGCTGCAGCACGGTCTTGATCATGCCGTCCTGCTTCTTCTGGAACGTCTCGTAGGCCTGCGGGCCGTCGTCGAGCGAGAGGTGGTGCGTCGCGAGCCGGTCGACGTCGAGCGGGTCGCCCTCGCCGGTCAGGAGCGGCAGGATGTCGCCGATCCAGCGCTTCACGTTGGCCTGGCCCATGCGCATGGTCACCTGCTTGTCGAACAGCTGCAGCATCGGCATCGGGTCGGCCATGCCGCCGTAGACGCCCGACAGGGAGATCGTGCCGCCGCGGCGGACGACGTCGCCGGCCGCGTGCAGGACGCTCAGGCGGTCGACGCCGGCGGTCTCGAAGACCGGGCGGGCGAGCGCGTCGGGCAGGAACCCGGCGATCGTCTGCGCGAACTTGCCCACGGGCGCGCCGTGGGCCTCCATGCCGACGGCGTCGATGACGCTGTCGGGTCCGCGCCCGTTCGTGTGCTCCTGCAGGTACGCCGTCAGGTCCTCGACCTGGTTCATGTCGACGGGGAAGGCGCCGCGGCGCTCGCCCTCGCGCAGCCGCTCGGGGACGAGGTCGATGCCGAAGACCGTCGACGCGCCGAGGTGCAGCGCGATCTGCGCCGACATCAGGCCGATGGGCCCCAGGCCGAACACCGCGACGGTGCCGCCCTTCGGGATGTCGGCGTACTGGACGGCCTGCCACGCGGTGGGCAGGACGTCGGAGAGGTAGACGAAGCGGTCGTCCTTCGGGCCCTCCGGCACCTTGATCGGGCCGTAGTGCGCCTGCGGGACGCGGAGGTACTCGGCCTGCCCGCCCGGGACCTGGCCGTAGAGCTTCGTGTAGCCCAGGAGCGAGGCGCCCGAGCCGTACTCGCGGACCTGCGTGGTCTCGCACTGCGACTGCAGGTCGTGCTCGCACATGAAGCAGTGGCCGCAGGAGACGTTGAAGGGGATGACCACGCGGTCGCCCTTCTTGATGTGGGTGACCTCGGAGCCGACCTCCTCGACGATGCCCATCGGCTCGTGGCCGAGGACGTCGCCGGCGTCGAGGAAGGGTCCGAGGACCTCGTACAGGTGCAGGTCCGAGCCGCAGATGCCGGAGGACGTGACCTTGATGATCGCGTCCGTCGGGTGCTCGATCGTCGGGTCGGGGACCTCGTCGATGCGCACGTCGCGCTTGCCGTGCCAGGTCAGGGCCTTCATGGGGGACTCCAGGGATCGGGGTCGGCCGGGGGGCCGCTCCCGCCGTGGCTACCCGCGGGTGGAGCGGGCATTCCCGAGCCGTGGGGCTCCGGCGGGACGACCCGCCGCCCCCCCGCGGTCCGGCGGAGGTGGGAGGCGCCGCCGCCGGCCGCTCCCGCTTGCGTTTCGAGGGTGGGGCCGGGGGTAGCGATCCCCCATGCGTGCCCTGTGCCTGAACTGCACCCTGAAGCTCTCGCCGGAGCCCTCGAACACCGAGGACCTCGCGGAGCACGTCCTCGCGGACCTGCGGGGGAGGGGGTTCGAGACGGAGACCGTCCGGGTCACCGACCTCGTGGTCGATCCCGGGGTCGTCTCCGAGGCGGTGACGGAGCGGGACCAGTGGCCGACGCTCCACGAGAAGGTGCTCGCCGCCGACGTCCTGATCATCGCCACGCCGACGTGGCTCGGGCAGCCGTCGAGCGTCTCGAAGCGCGTGCTCGAGCGGATGGACGCGATGCTCGCGGAGACGAAGGACGACGGCGAGACGCCGGTCGCCTACGGCAAGGTCGCGGGCGTCGTGGTGACCGGCAACGAGGACGGCGCCCACCACGTCATCGGCGAGGTCAACGGCGCGCTGAACGACATCGGCTACACGCTGCCGGGCCAGAACTGGACGTACTGGAACAAGGGCCCGGGTCCGGGCGACGAGGAGTGGGACTCCACGGACGAGAAGGACTGGACGCTGTCGACCGGCCGGGCCATGGCGTCGAACCTCGCGGCGGTCGCGACGGCGCTGCAGGCGCACCCGGTGCCCGCACCCCCGTCCTGAGCACGGGCGGGGGCCACGCCCTGGCTGCGCCGGGCCTTCCGGCGCCGGCCCGGTGGCGGGCCCCGCCCGGCTGTCGCCCCGCCCCCGGCTGCCGGCTCCCGGCCCCGGCGCCGCTCCGTCCGCGGCCGGCGGAGCCCGGGCTCGGACGGCGGACGGGGGACCGACCGGGGTCTCAGTCCTTCGGCTCCGCCTGCTTCGCGTGGAGCTTCGCGGCCAGCGGGTCGGGCAGCACCCCGGCGACCGCGGCCTGGACCTTGTTGCGCAGCCCGGTGACGACGTGGTCGTCGCCGTCCATCAGGGCCTGGAACCCCTTCCGCGCGACGTCGTCGGGATCGTCCTTCGGGCCCTCGTCCACCGTGGTGCCCTCCATGTCCGAGGCGGCGAAGAACTCCGTGTCCGTCGGGCCGGGCTGGAGCGCCGAGACGGTCACGCCCGCGTCGGCGAGCTCGACGCGCAGCGCCTCGGCGAAGGACTGCACGAACGACTTCGACGCGGCGTAGGTCGCGTAGTACGGCCCGGGCATCTCGGCGGCGAGGGAGGACGTGAACAGCATCCGCCCCTCGCCCCGGCGGACCATGTCGGCGGCGACGTGCCGCGCGAGGTGGACCGTGCCGTGGACGTTCAGGTCGATCAGGCGCAGGTGGTCCTCGAGGGCGGTCTGCAGGAACGAGCCGCCCCCGACGCCGAAGCCGGCGTTGAGCGCGATCGCGTCGACGGGACGGCCGATCGCCGCGATCCGCCCGTAGAGGGCGTCGACGCCCTCGCGGGTGGCCAGGTCGGTCTGCACCGCCTCGGCGTGGCGGCCGGTTCCCGCGAGCTCGGCGGGGACCTCGTGCACGGCGTCGTCCTCCGCGGCGACGAGGACGTCGAAGCCGCCCCGGGCGAACTCGCGGGCGAGCGCGCGGCCGATGCCGCTCGACCCGCCCGTGACCACCGCGAAGCGGTGACCGGGGTCGTCGGCGGCCGGGGGGATGGTCGGGGGCTGGGTGCTCATGCCCGCTCGCTCCCCGGACGGACGGGACGCAAACGGCCCCCGACCACCGCGGCCGTGCTCACCCCTCCGGGCGGAGCTCGACGTCCTCGGCCGTCGTCACCTGCGCGCGCATGTTGCTCTCCATCATCCGCAGCGCGGCGTCGGCGAGCCCGTCGTCGATGTGCGCCACCGCGTCCCGGGGGACCACGACGGCGAAGTGCCGGATGTAGGCGTCCAGCGCCGAGTAGAGGATGCACTGCTCCGTCACCTGGCCCGTCAGCACCAGGCGGCCGATCCCCTCGCGCTCCAGCAGGTACTCCAGCGGCGACCCGTAGAAGATGGAGTGGCGCGCCTTCACGACGAACGGGGCGTCGTCGTCGGGCACGACGGGGTCGATCAGGTGGTCCGGCGCGCCGCGACGGGCCATGTCGACCAGGGCCTGCCTGTCCGCCGACCACAGGCCGTGGTTGTCGTTGACGTGGATGACGGGCACGTCCTGCTCGCGCGCGACGCCCCGCAGGCGCGCGATCGCGGGGACGACGTCCTCGGCGTTGCGGCGCAGGGGCTCCGCGTCGGGGTGGTCGTAGTCGTTGAGCATGTCGACGACCACGAGCGCGGTGCGCTCGCCCCGGCCGAGCGGGAAGCGGGGGTCGTCGGGATCGCCGGCGGTCATCGCCGGTGGGTGCCCGGCGGGCGGGCGGTCAAACGGTCAGACCGCGACCCACGCCTCGCCGGCCTCGATCCGGCCCAGGACGTCGCCCGCGGGCTCACCGAGCAGCGTCGTGACGGCGAACTCGGCGGCCAGACCGTCGAAGCGCGCGTGATGGCGCAGCATCGCGTGCTTGCCGCCCTCGATCGTCACGTAGCCCACGTCGGCGGTCCGCCCCAGGGCCTTCGCGACCGCGGCGGAGCGCTCGGCGCGGGCGATGACGTCGTGGTCGCCGTGGACGATGAGGAAGCGGCGGTCGTCCGCGCCGCGCGGCAGGTCGTCCGGGTAGACCCACGGTGCGAGCGCGACGACGCTGCGGACCCCGGGGTGGTCCGCCGTCAGGAGCGCCGCCCGGCCGCCGAGGGAGTGCCCCACGACGCAGGTCGGCAGCGTCCCGCCGAGGCGCCGGGCGATCTCGTCGAGCGCCCAGCGCGCGTCGTCGACGGGGGTGTGGCCGGTGTCCCAGCCGCGCTGGGTGTTCAGCAGGCGGTAGACGGCGAGCCGTCCGCGTCCGCGGCGGGCGATCCTGCGGGCGATCGGGATCATCCGCACGACGGAGAGCTGCGTCGGGCTGACCGCCACCGCCTCGCGGCGCGCGGCACCGCCGTGGAGCACGAGGACCACGCCGTCGGGCTCGTCCGGGACGTGCGTCTCGATCAGTCGGGGCTCCAGCTCCACGGGGAGCGATTACCCAGGGGCGCCGCGGGGCACGCCGCGGCCGTCGCGTGGACCCGCGGGCCC
>WLOB01000236.1 GCA_009699505.1 Actinomycetota bacterium
CAGCTCATGCGCATCATGGGCATCCACCGCCCCTCCGGCGGCCTGCGGTGGATCCAGGTCAACGCGCTGCCGCGCCACGACCGCGACGGCCGGGTCAGCGGGGTCGTCACTTCGTTCCTGGACGTCACGGACCAGCGCGAGGCCGAGCACCTGCTGGCCCACCTCGCCGTCCACGACCCGCTCACGGGTCTCCTGAACCGCCGCGGCTTCGACGAGGCGCTCTCCCGCCAGCTCGCGCACGCCCGCCGGTACGGCACGGGCGGCTCCGTCCTCGTGCTCGACCTCGACGGCTTCAAGGCCGTGAACGACACGTTCGGCCACGACGCCGGCGACGCGCTGCTGCGCGACGTGGCGGACCTGCTGCGGACGAACACCCGCGCGACCGACGTCGTCGCGCGGCTCGGCGGCGACGAGTTCGCGGTGCTGCTGCCCGAGGGCGACGGCGCGGCGGCCGAGGGCGCGGCCCGCTCCATCGCCTCGACGCTCGCGACGCAGCCGCCCGTCGGCGGGACCCGCGCGCTGCGGCTCGAGATCTCGATCGGCGCCGCGATGATCGACGGGAGCGAGGACGCCACGGCCGTGCTCTCCCGGGCCGATCGCGAGATGTACCGCGCCAAGCGGGAACGCCGCGACCGGCACGACCACGACGTGCCCTGAGCCGGCGACGGCGGTGCCCGCGGGGCGTCGTCGGTGCGGCGGAGACACGCCGCCCGCCGCGGGGCGCCGCGTCCTCGCCGAGGCCTCACGCCCCCTCGTCGCGCGCCACCCGACGCGCGAGCCACGCCGCGTTGCGCACGGCGAAGCCCTCCCAGTCGTCGTTGAAGTACGCCAGGACGTCGCCGTCCCGCGCCATCGCCCGCAGGCGCGGCACCCAGGCCCGGAGCTCGGACTCCGCGTAGGTGCCACGCCGCCCGCGGTGGCCGTAGTGGAGGCGCACGAACGAGAAGTCGGCCGTGCGCACCGGCACGTCCCACGGCCGCTCGGGGTGGTCGCCGTGCACGAGCGCCATGCCGTGCGCGCGCAGGAGGTCGTACACGGGCTCGCAGAACCAGCTCGGGTGGCGGAACTCCCACGCGTGGCGTGCCGGCGGCAGCCGCGCCAGCGCGTCGGCCAGCCGGTCGTCGTCGCGGGCGAACCGCTCCGGCAGCTGCCAGAGCACCGGCCCCATCTTCGGCGTGCCGACGAGCGGCTCGAGGGGCTCCCAGAACCGGGCGAGCGCCTCGTCCAGGTCCTTCAGCCGCTTCATGTGGGTGAGGTACCTGCCGGCCTTGATCGCGAAGAGGAAGTCCGGGGGCGTCGCGTCGACCCACGCGGCGACGGAGCTCGCGCGCTGCAGGCGGTAGAAGGTCGCGTTGACCTCGACGGTCGGGAACCGCTCGGCGTACCGCGACAGCCACCGCGACGCCGGCAGGCCCGGCGGGTAGAGGACGCCGCGCCACCACGCGTAGTTCCAGCCGGAGCAGCCGATGCGGATCGTCCCCACGGCGCCCCGGCTACCCCGACGGGCCGGACGGACGCGGCGCGGGCCCGGGCGCTCCCCGGCGGGTCGCCCGGTCGGCCCCGAGTACGATCGACGCATGGCGGAACGACGCGGGCGCAGCAGGGGACCCGGCACGCCGGACGAGGACGAGACCGCGGGCGTGATCCCCACGGGGCGCTACCGGCGCGCCGCGTCCCTCGGGCGCCTCGCCGCGCGCGCGGCCGTCCGCGACGGCGCCACGCGCGTCACGAACTACGGGCGCACCGAGGAGGAGCGCTCGCAGCGCATGTCCGAGCAGCAGTTCCGGACGGCGGAGCAGATCGTCGACGTGCTCGGGACGATGAAGGGCGCGGCCATGAAGGTCGGCCAGGTCCTGAGCTTCATGGACGTCGGCCTCGTCCCGCCGGAGCACCGCGAGGAGTTCCAGCGCAAGCTCTCCAAGCTGCGCGACATGGCGCCGAGCGTGGCCTTCAAGGACATGCGCAAGGTCATCGAGGCCGACATGGGCCAGAAGCTCGACGACGTCTTCTCCGAGTTCGACGAGGAGGCCATCGGCGCCGCCTCGATCGGCCAGGTCTACCGCGCCCGGCTGCGCGAGCGGCCGCGGGGCTGGAGCACCGACGTCGCCGCCGTGAAGGTGCAGTACCCCGGCATCGACGCCGCCGTCCGCTCCGACCTGCAGAACCTCGGCCTGATCCTCCGCCTGGCCAAGGCCGTCGCGCCGGGCATCGACGTGCAGTCCGTCGGCGACGAGATCCGCGAGCGCACCATCGAGGAGCTCGACTACGAGCTCGAGGCGCAGAACCAGCGCACGATGGCCCGCGCGCACCGCGGCCACCCCTTCGTCTTCGTCCCCGAGGTCGCCACGGAGCTCTGCGGCAAGCGGGTCACCGTCACCGAGTTCGTGGAGGGCGAGGGCTTCGAGGCGTGGAAGGAGAAGGACCAGACGGAGCGCAACCGCCTGGCCGAGATCGTCTTCCGCTTCTACTACGGCGGCGTCTGGCGCGACGGTCAGTTCTCCGCCGACCCGCACCCCGGCAACTCGATCCTCATGAGGGACGGCCGCGTCGCGTTCCTCGACTTCGGGCTCTTCCACCGCATCTCGAAGGAGATGGTGCAGGAGCAGGCCGAGACGATCCGGCTCTGCCTCGCCCGCGACGGCGAGGCCCTCCTGCGCCACATGCAGCAGATCCGCTGGGTCCCGCCGGCCGCCGGGTTCACCGCCCAGGACGCGCTCGAGATCGCCGAGAAGCTCGTGTGGTTCGCGATGGACGACGAGGACGCGCGCCTCGTCCCGGAGCACGTCGCCGAGATGGTCTTCGAGGTCTCCGACCCCCGCTCGCCGCACTGGGCGAAGGTCCGCCGCGCGACCGTCCCCGCCGAGTACGTCTGGTCGCTGCGCCTGGGCGGCATGGCGATCGCGGTCTGCTCCCAGCTCGACGCGAGCCTGAACTACCACCGCATCGTCCGCGAGTGGCTCATGGGCGACACGCCCTACAGCGACCTGGGCGAGCGCGAGGCCGCCTGGCTCGCCGAGCGCGGGCGATAGGGGAAGACAGACCGGGCCCCGCCCCGAGCGTCGCGGGCCGGAGCGCGCCGGAGTTCGACGCGGCTCGGGGCACCCGTAGAGGGCCGGGCCCCGCCCCGAGCGTCTCGGGCCGGAGCGCGCCCGGGTTCGGCGCGGCTCGGGGCACCCGGAGAGAACCGGGCCCCGCTCGGGCGTCAGCCCGCCGGGCGGAGCGCCGCGCGGCGCGGGAGCACGTAGAGGCCCGCGAGGCCGACGGCGACGGCCGCCGCGAGGTACGCCGCCGGCGGGCCGGCCGCCGCGACGAGCAGCCCCGCGACCGCGGCCCCCGCGGCGGTGCCGGCGAACAGCCCGCTGCCCAGCCACGTGAACGCCTCGGTGACCGTGCCCTCCCCGGCGAGCTGGCCGCAGAGGGAGTAGACGACGGTGAAGAGCGGGGCGATCGCCGCCGCCGCGAGGACGAGCAGCAGCCCGAGGCTCCACAGCCCCGGCGCCAGGGCCAGCAGGCCGTGGCCGACGGTGCACGCCAGGACGAGCCACAGCAGCGCCCGCTCCGGCGAGCCCCACGGCCCGCGGTGGGCGGTCGCCAGCCCGGCGATCAGGCTGCCGACGCAGTAGGCCGCGAGCAGCAGCCCGACGGCGCCGGGCGAGCCGGCCTCCTCGGCGCTCGCGGTGATCGCGAGCTCCGTCGCGCCAAACATCGTGCCCAGGCCGAAGGAGATCGCCAGGAGCGCCCGGATCGGCGGGCGGCGCAGCGGACCGGCGCCGGCCGTGCGGCGCACGCCGGTCGCCGGCATCGCCCGGGACTCGCGCCCCGCCGCGAAGACGACGGTCGCGACCGCCAGGACGAGCGCCGCGACGCCGAGCCCGAGCGCCGGGTCGTGCGCCGCGATCAGGCTGACGAAGAGCAGCGGCCCGAGCATGAACGTCAGCTCCTGGACCGTCGCCTCGACGGCCAGCGCCGCGTGGCGGACGCCGGGGTCGCGCACGATCCGGCCGAACATCGCCCGCACGCACGGCGCCACCGGCGGCTGGGTCGCCCCGGCCGCGAGCGCGAAGGGCAGGAGCGCCCACGCCGGCGTCGCGTCCGGCAGCAGCGCGGCGCCGAGCATGGTCGCCGACGCGATCGCGACGCTCAGGACGAGGACGACGGGCTGGCCGACGCGGTCGATCGCCCGGCCGAGGACGGGGGCGCCGAACGCCATGCCGAGGCCGGCGGAGCCGGACACCGCGCCGGCGAGGGCGTAGGAGCCGCCGAGGTCGCGGGTGCGCAGCAGGAAGAGGAGCGCCAGGACCGTCTCCGGCGCCCGGGCGAGCATGGACAGGCCGAGCAGGCGCGCCACGCCCGGGCTCCGCAGCGCGAGGAGCGCGGGACTCGACGGGGTGGTGGACGCGACGGACACCCGTCGAGCGTAACTGATGGCCGCATCAGTAGCCGGCCGGCCGCCCGGCTCAGCGCAGCGCGCCGTCCAGTGCGTCCTCGAGCACCGCGCGCGCCCCGTCGTCGTCGAGCAGGCCGCAGTTCAGCGCGGGCCCCAGGCCGTCGGACACCGTGATGAGGAGCAGCGCGACGCGCTCGGGGTCCACGGCGGCCGGGAGGTGCGCGCCGGCCAGGCCGTCCCGGAGGAGCGCGGTGAGCGCCGCGATCCACGCGGCCTGCCGCGCACCCACCGCCTCCCGGACCACGGGGGAGAACCGGGCGCGCGAGGAGACCTGGTTCCAGAGCTCCCAGCCGTCCCCGCCGGGCAGCTCGTCCGCGGTGTCGTCGGACGACGGGATGGTGGCGCGGCGCAGGAACCGCACGACCGCGGCGCGCCCCGGCTCGGCCGAGCGGGCGTCGGCCTCGACGGCCCGCAGCTCGCGCTCGTCGACGCGCACGAACGCCGCGGCGATCAGCTCGTCGCGGTCGTCCACGTGCGACGAGACGAGGGGCTGCGACACCCCGGCCTCGTCGGCGACGTCCTGCAGGCGGAACCCGTGGACGCCGTGGGCGACGATCACGCGGGCGGCGGCCTCCAGGATGGTGGCGCGGCGCTCCGCGTGGCTGAGGCGCGTGCGCGGGGTCCCGGAGCTCACCCGGCGATGATGTCAGGGCCCGCGTCCAGGACGGTCAGGTCGTCGCCGACCCGGACCCGGCCGGGGCGCAGCACCTCGAGGTAGACCCCGGCGCCGGCACCGTTGCGCGCGCCGATCCGCCCGAGCACGGTCGGGTCGCGGGGCAGCTCGTCGGCCTGCGCGCGGGTCGTCATGACGCACCGCCTCGTGGCGTCGGTGACCCGCAGCAGCGCCCCGCCCGCCTCGAGCGTGGTGCCGACCCAGCCGTCCTCGACGAAGCCCGCCGCCGCGCCGGTGTCGACGACGAGGTTCGGCCGCAGGCGCAGCGGGTCCAGGGCGTCTCGCTCGCCGGGCGGGCCGACCTCGTCGCCGTGCAGCGCGGCGAGCGTCGCGGTCGTCACGAGGTGCAGCGGCGCGGCGTCGTGGTGCCGGCCCCACCGGCGACCGCCGTCGCCGCGGTCGAAGCGCAGCTCGCGGCCGAGGTGGCCCGAGAGGACCTCGTCGGCCTCGGGCGTCCCGGGGCGCACCGCGCGGCCGTCGGGCAGCCGGACCTCGACCGCGTCGCCGGCCCCGGACGTCGCGAGGTCGAGCATCCCGTCGTAGAGGCGCCAGCGGCCGCGGTCCGCCTTCGCGGAGACCCAGTGGTCCTCGCCGTCCAGGAGCGCCCACTCGCGGTCGCCGTCGAGCCCGGCCGGGCCCAGGTCGCCCTCGTCCAGGCGCTGCCCCCGCATCGACTTGACGGGGAACCGGAGGACCGCCGCGACGGTGCCGAGGACGACGGTCATCGCCCCAGGATACGCCGCCCGGGCGGGGCGGCCCGAGCTCGCGGGCGTCGCCGGCCGCCCGGCCCGGACCGCTCGCCGCGGCCCCTCCCGGCGCGGCCGCAGGAGGCTCCGCGACGAGGGCCCACGCGGTGGTTGCTCCCGGGAGGACCCACTCCGTACGCGTCCCGATCTGCGACCATGGCCGCTTGCGGTGGTGGCACGACGGTCGGCCCGGTGAACGCCGTACCGGCCCCTGCCCGCTCGGCGGGGACCCCACGTGATCCCGGTCCTCCTGGCCCACGGCGTCGCCGCCCTCCTCGCACCGTGGCTCGTCGCGCGGCTCGGCGTCCGCGCCTTCCCGCTCCTCGCGGTCGTGCCCGCCGGGGCGGTCGTCTGGGCCGCCACGCAGACGGGGCGCGTCACGGACGGGGGCGTCTCGGAGAGCGTCCACGAGTGGGTGCCGACGCTCGGGATGGAGCTCGCCTTCCGGCTCGACCCCCTGTCGCTGCTGATGACGTTCGTCGCCGCGGGCGTCGGCGCGCTCGTCCTCGCCTACTGCGGGCGGTACTTCACGAAGGACGAGCCGGGGCTCGGGCGCTTCGCGGCCGTCCTCGTGGCGTTCGCCGGGGCGATGCTCGGCCTCGTCCTGAGCGACGACCTGCTGCTGCTCTACGTCTTCTGGGAGCTCACGACGGTCCTGTCGTTCCTGCTCGTCGGGCACAACAGCGACCGGCAGGGCTCCCGCCGCGCGGCGATGGACGCCCTCATCGTCACGACCTTCGGCGGGCTCGCGATGCTCGTCGGCTTCGTGATCCTCGGCGAGACGGCCGGCACGTACCGGATCTCCGAGATCGTGGCGAGCCCGCCCGGCGGCACGACGGTCTCCGTCGGCGTCGCGCTCGTCCTGGTCGGCGCGCTGTCGAAGTCGGCCCTGGTGCCGTTCCACTTCTGGCTGCCGGGCGCGATGGCCGCGCCGACCCCGGTCTCGGCCTACCTCCACGCCGCGGCGATGGTGAAGGCCGGCGTCTTCCTCGTCGCCCGGCTCG
>WLOB01000237.1 GCA_009699505.1 Actinomycetota bacterium
CGGGCCCGACGGCCTGACGTCCTACCTCGAGCGGGAGGCCGACATCACGGCCGGCAAGCCGATCTTCCTCGACCGCTTCCTCGAGAACGCGATCGAGGTCGACGTCGACGCGCTCTGCGACCGCGAGTCGGTCTGGGTCGGCGGCATCATGCAGCACGTCGAGGAGGCCGGCATCCACTCCGGCGACTCCGCGTGCGCGCTGCCCCCGTTCTCGCTCGGCGACGACGTGATCGAGGAGATCCGCCGGCAGACCCGCGGGATCGCGCTCGAGCTCGGCGTCTCCGGCCTCATCAACATCCAGTTCGCCGTGCACGACGGCGACGTCTACGTCATCGAGGCGAACCCGCGCGCGTCGCGCACGGTGCCGTTCGTGTCGAAGGCCATCGGCGTGCCGCTGGCGAAGATGGCCGTCCGCATCATGCTCGGCGAGACGATCGACCAGCTCGGGCTGCCGGCCGAGGCCGGGGGACAGGGCTCGCTCGGCCACGTCGCCGTGAAGGAGGCCGTCCTGCCGTTCGACCGCTTCGTCGGCTCGGACGGCCTGCTCGGCCCCGAGATGCGCTCCACGGGCGAGGTCATGGGCGTCGCCCACGACTTCCCGTCCGCGTTCGCGAAGGCCTCCGCCGCCGCGGGGTCCCCGCTGCCCGACGGCGGGACGGTGTTCGTCTCCGTCACGGACGCAGACAAGGCCTCGGCCGTCGAGGTCGCCTCCCGCTTCCACGAGCTCGGCTTCGCGCTCCTGGCGACGACGGGCACCCGCGACGCGCTCGTCGACGCCGGGATCCCGTGCGACGTGGTCGCCAAGCTCCAGGACGCCGGGGCCGGCGGCCCGCTGTCGGACCAGGGCACCGCGGTGTCGCGGATCGCCGCGGGCGAGGTCGCCGTGGTCATCAACACGCCGACGGGCTCCGGTGCCCGCACGGACGGCTACGAGATCCGCCGCGCCGCCATCACCGCCGGCGTCCCGTGCCTGACGACGGTCTCCGCCGGCCACGCCGCCGCGCTGGCGATCGCGTCGGCCCGGGAGGGCGAGCCGTCGGTCGTCGCCCTGCAGGAGCTCGCACGGTGAGCGAGGCGACGCCGACGGCCACCCGCGTCGCCGGGGTCGCCCTCGAGCACCCGCTGCTGAACGCCGCGGGCACCGCCAAGTCGCTCGACGACGTCGCACGGCTGGCCCGCTCCCCGGTCGCCGCGGTGACGCTCGGCTCGATCACGAAGGCGGCCCGCGACGGCAACGCGGGGGAGGTCTACGCCTCGCGCGGCACCTACGCGGTCAACGCCCTGGGCATGCCCAACCGCGGCGCGGACTTCTACCGCGACGTCCTGCCCGAGATGGCGGGCGTGACCCACGAGGCCGGCAAGCCGCTCGTCGTGTCCGTCGCGGGCTTCTCGCCGGAGGAGAACGGCGAGCTCGCCCACCTCGCCGCGGAGGGCGGCTGCGACCTCGTCGAGCTCAACCTGGGCTGTCCGAACGTCTGGGACGACGGCGAGCAGAAGCGCATCATGTCGTTCGACCCCGAGCTCGTCGCGGCCTCGCTGCGCGCCGCCGCCGGAGCCGGTGTTCCCGTCGGCGTGAAGCTCTCCCCGCTCTCCGATCCGGTGCTCCTCGGCGAGGTCGCCGCGGCCGCCGCCGGTGCGGGTGTGCGGTTTGTGGTCAGCTGCAACACGTTTCCCAACGGCCTCGCGCTGCGCCCCGACGGTCGCGCGGCGGTCGACGTCGGGTACGGCGGGGTGTCCGGCGCGGCCATGAAACCCGTCGTCCTGGGGCAGGTCTCGCAGCTCCGCGCGCTGCTCCCGGAGGCGGTCGACGTCGTGGGCTGCGGGGGTGTGCGCAGCGGCCAGGACGTCCGCGACCTGCTGGCCGTGGGGGCCGTCGCCACGGGGCTCGCGACCGCGTTCTGGGACGCCGGGGAGGACCCCGGCGTGTTCGCGGACGTCCTCGCGGACTGGCTCGACTGACGTCGTGGAACTGTCGTTCTCGCGGCGAGTCTGCTAGCCGCATCCGGCGCAACACTCGACGTCCTGGGCCACACCTTCACCTCGACTCGAGGTCGAGGTGACTTGTCGTCCACGGCCCTCGCGTCGCGCGGCGGCCGGGTAGACTCGCCCCGCGATGTCGACCGCAGCAAACGCCCCCTCCAAGTCCTCTGCCACGCCCGAGCGGTCGCTCAACCAGCGGATGGACGCGCTGCAGCGCGCGAACGAGGTGCGGTCCCAGCGTGCGGCGCTCAAGCGGGACCTGAAGTCGGGCCGGCAGTCCATCGACCGCCTGCTCATGGATCCACCCGAGTGGCTCGAGACGGCGAAGGTCGTCGACATGCTCCTGGCGGTGCCGAAGTACGGGCGGGTACGCGCGGGCAAGATCCTGCAGCAGTGCCGCATCTCCGCGTCGAAGACGATCGGCGGCCTGACGCCCCGCCAGCGGGCCGAGCTCGTGCAGACGCTCCGCAGCCCGCGCGGCTGAGCGGCGGCGCCCCCGTGGCACGCGTCTTCGTCATCACCGGCCCCTCCGGGGTCGGGAAGGGCACGCTCATCCGTCGTCTCCGGGCCACCCACCCCGAGCTGCGCCTGAGCGTCTCCGCCACCACGCGCCCGATGCGCGAGGGGGAGGAGCACGGCCGCGACTACTGGTTCCTCGACGACGAGGAGTTCGCCCGTCGCGTCGACGACGGCGACTTCGTCGAGCACGCCGAGTACGCCGGCCGCCGGTACGGCACGCTCCGCGAGGAGCTCGACCGGCACCTCGGCGAGGGCGCGCCCGTCGTCCTCGAGATCGAGGTCCAGGGCGCCGCCCAGATCCGCGAGACGATGCCCGAGGCCGTCCAGGTCTTCGTCGTCCCGCCGTCGTTCGAGGTCCTGCAGCAGCGGCTCGAGGGCCGGGGCACGGACGGCGCGGACACCATCGCGCGCCGGCTCGAGGTCTCGAAGGTCGAGCTCGAGAGCCAGCACGAGTTCGACCACCGCATCGTCAACGACGACCTCGAGCGGTCGGTCGCCGAGCTCGAGGCCATCGTCGAGGCGCAGCTCCCCGCGACGAACGGCGCCTAGCGCCGCCGGCACCCGCACCGGGTCGTCCGGTGTGGGTCGTCTACACTAGGTCCGTGATCTCTCCGCGCATGGACCAGCTGCTCAACAACGTGGACTCGAACTACGCGTCGGTCCTCGTGGCGGCGAAGCGGGCCCGGCAGATCAACGCCTACTACCACAACCTCGGTGAGGGCGCGTTCGACGAGTTCCCGCCCCCGATGGTCGAGACGGCGTCGAAGAACTACCTGACGATCGCCCTCGAAGAGGTCGCCGCCGGCAAGATCACCTACCGCTACCGGTAGGTCCCGCCGCCCCACGGGCGGCACCCAGCCCCGGCGCCGACGCCGCCCGACCCGGGCGGCGTCCGTCGTTCCGGGCCGTGCGTCAGACTCGCCGCATGGCCCGCCTCCTCCTCGGCGTCACCGGCGGCATCGCCGCCTACAAGTCGATCCTCTTCGTGCGGCTGGCGACGAAGGCCGGCCACCAGGTCCGCGTCGTGCAGACGGAGACGTCGCAGCGCTTCGTGGCGCCCGAGACGTTCCGGGCGATCACCGGTGCGCCCGTCCTGACCGACGAGTTCGAGCCCGACCCGATGCGGGGGGCGTTCCCCGGCGACCCGCAGCCGACGCACGCGGCGATCAGCCACCTGGCCCTCGTCGAGAACGCCGACGCGTACGTGATCGCCCCGGCGACCGCCAACGCGATCGCCGGCCTGGCGACGGGGCGCGCGGACTCGCTCGTCGCCTCCGCGTACCTCGCGGCGGACTGCCCCGTGCTCGTCGCCCCGGCGATGAACCACCGGATGTGGCACCACCCCGCCACGCTGCGCAACGTCGCGCGACTGCGGGAGGACGGGGCGATCGTCGTCGACCCGGGATCGGGCGCGCTGGCCTCGAAGGGCGAGCACGGCGACGGGCGCGTCGCCGAGCCCGAGGAGCTCCTGGCCGCGGTCGAGGCCGTCCTGTCCGGGACGGCCCCCTCGGCCGCCGTCCCCACGGGACCGCTCGAGCTCGGCCCCGGCGGCGCGTCGCCGTCGGAGGGCTCGCTCGCCCCGGGGACCCCGCAGGACCTCGCCGGGCTGCACGTCCTCGTGTCGGCCGGGGGCACCCGCGAGCCGATCGACGCCGTGCGGTTCGTCGGCAACCGGTCCTCGGGCCGGATGGGCTACGCCGTGGCCGCGCGCGCCGCCGCACGGGGCGCGCGGGTGACCGTCGTCGCCGCGAACGTCGGCCTGCCCGACCCCGCGGGCTGCACCGTCGTGCCCGTCGCCACGGCCGAGGAGCTGCGCGCGGCGTGCGCCGAGGCGTTCGGGTCGACCGACGTGCTCGTGATGGCCGCGGCCGTCGCGGACTTCCGGCCGGTCGATCCCGAGGCGGGGAAGATCAAGAAGCAGGGCCGCACCGGGATGACGATCGAGCTCGAGGCGACGGTCGACGTCCTGCTCGAGCTCTCGGCGCGTCGGCGCCCGGGCCAGACCCTCGTCGGCTTCGCGGCCGAGCACGGGGACCAGGCCGTCGCCCACGCCCGCGAGAAGCTGACCCGTAAGGGCCTCGACGCGGTCGTCGTCAACGACGTCTCCCAGCCCGGGATCGCCTTCGACGCGACGGACAACGCGGTGACGATCGTGACCGCCGGCGGGGACCGCGCCGTCGCGCGCGCCGCGAAGGAGCGGATCGCCGACGCCATCCTCGACGACGTCCTGGTGTCCCGCGGCGGTTGAGCCCGCGTGCCGGACCCGCCGGGCCGTGCCCCGGGGTTTGGCAGACTCGGTGGCATGTCGGAGCCCACCGCGTACGAGCTCTACCGCTCCGGGATCGACCTCCTCGAGCGCCACGACCACCACGCCGCCGCGCTGCCCCTGCGGCGTGCCCGCGACCTCGAGCCGACCACGGGGATGGTCCGCGAGGCGCTGGGTCGCGCCCTCTTCGGCGCGCAGCGCTACCGCGAGGCCGCCGAGGAGTTCGGCGTCCTCGTCGAGCTCGAGCCCGTCAACCACTACGCGCAGTTCTGCCTCGGGCGCGCGCTGCAGCTCCAGGGCCGGCACGCCGAGGCCCGCCCGCCGCTGACGATGGCCGCGCTCCTGCAGCCGCAGCGCGCGGACTACGCGGTCTACCGCGACCGCACGCTCGCGGCGCTGGCCGGCGACGCCCCGGCGCCGGAGGACCGTCCGGCGCCGGCCGTCGACCCGGGCGCGGACGAGCCGCCGCCGGGCAGCCGGCGCAGCGGCGCGGGCCCGTGGGGCGCACCGGCGACGGAGGCGGGCGGCGGGGCGACGGACGCGGGGTCCGGCTCCGGGGGGTCGGACGCGACCGGCGATGACGTCGACCCGGAACGGGCGGACGGACCGCCGGAGGACCTGGGCGGTCCGCCGCCCCGGGCCTGACGCGCCGGCGCCGCCCGCCCCGTCGCCCGGCGGGCCCGCGAGGCGGGGCCGTCCCGCTCCTCAGCCCCAGTCGGGCCAGACCGCCACCGCCGCGGCGTCCTCCGCCGCCCCGAGCATCCGGGCCAGCAGGTCGTCGAGCGTCGCCGGGGTGACCGCGGCGAGCACGAGGTCGCCGTGGATCCACGTCGCGCCCTCGGCAGAGCTGGCGTAGCGGACGACCCGCACGTCCCGGCGGTTGCGGTGCAGGAGCCACGCGGCGTCGATCGCCCCGGGCGGGGCGACCTCCGCCTGGAGCTCGAGGAGCCCGCCCACGGCACGGGCCCCGACGTGCAGCGGCCACTCGCCGGTGCCGAGCTCGAAGCCGCGCTCCAGGGGCGCCGGGCGGTGCACCGGCCCGCCGAGGTCGGCGAGGAGCGCGTCGAGCACGGCGACCGCGTCCGCGGGGGAGGTGGCCGGGGCGGCCCGGTGTCCGAAGGCTTCCTGCATGCGGCGATGGTACGATCACTCCGTGGTGTCCCCGGGCACCGCTCCGCAGCAACCTTGGAAGTGGGCACGGAGCCCGCTTTTTTTATGGCCGAACGCACCATGAACCCCTCCATCCAGGACACCGTCGAAGAGCGACTCCGGGCCGTCGAGCCCGAGGTCGAGGTGCTGCTGGCCGAGGTCGTGGGCGGGAGCACCCTGCGCGTCCTGATCGACCATCCCGACGGCGTCAGCCTGGACCTCTGCGTCCGGGTCACCCGTCACATGGACGATCTGCGCGAGCGCTACGCCGTCGAGGTGTCGTCGCCGGGGTCGGACCGTCCGCTGGTCAAGCCGGAGCACTACCGCCGCTTCACGGGCCGCAAGGTCCGCGTGCGAACGCGGCAGCCCATCGCGGTGGCGGGCGGCGACTCGGACGAGCCGCGCAAGTCCTTCACCGGGGAGCTCGTCGGCAACGACGAGCACGCAGTCACCCTGGCGGCCGACGGGGGCGTCGTGACGATCCCCTACGCCGAGATCCATCGCAGCAACCTCGTCGAGGAGTAGGAGCGAGATGTCCCGCGAGATCGTAGACGCCATGCGTGCCCTGGCACGCGAGAAGGGGATCCCCGAGGAGCGGCTCATCGCCGCGCTCGAGGACGCCCTGCTCTCTGCCTACAAGAAGCAGCCCGGCGCCGCCAAGTACGCCCGTGTCGAGCTCGACTCGGAGAACGGCGAGTACCGCGTCATCGAGCTCCTCGTCCCCGAGATGCTCGAGGCCGGCCTCATCGTCGAGACCATCGACGAGCAGTCGTACGAGGACCCCGAGACCGGCGAGTGGATCGAGCCGACCGAGATCGAGATCCCGGCCGAGAAGCTCGCCGCCCACACGGACGAGATCCCCGAGCAGGACGTCACGCCAGACGACTTCGGTCGCATCGCCGCGCAGACCGCCAAGCAG
>WLOB01000238.1 GCA_009699505.1 Actinomycetota bacterium
AGGTGCCCGTAGGTCCGCTCGCCCTCGTCGATCGCCTCGGGGGCTATGTCCACGCCGTGGACCGACGCGGCAGTCTCCTGCAGAAGCGCCGATCCGTAGCCAACGCCGCAGCAGAGGTCCAGAACCCGGCGGTCGCGGCAGAACGTCCGCACGGCCTCGTAGCGATGACGGTGCTCCAGCGACTCCAACGACGTCTCGTTGATCGCTTCAGTGCTCAGGCGTTCCAGGGACACCACTCGACCTCCTCTTCGCGGCGACGGCTCTGCATCTCGCCCAGCAGGCGAGCTGTGGACTCAATGCCGAACTCGCGGATCATCGACATGGCACGGACGCGGTAGCGGAACAGCCGCTCTGGGATGACGTGTCCGAGCCGCCCCGCGTCGTGCAGGCGCCAATAGTGGTACCAGTCCTCGAAGCTCGTGAGCTCCTCGTCGTACCAGTACCCGTCGTCGAAGACCCCTCGGCGGAACAGCGCGACGGCGTCGCCGGCGACGTTGTTCTCCTTGATCAGCGCGGACGAGTTGCCGATCGGCTGGTAGCCGCGGTCGATGCCCTCCTGCGGCACCCCGTCCTCGTCGACGTAGAGCGACCAGGTCGTCACGTAGGCGAGCGACGGGTCGCCCTCGAGGACCTCGAGGGCCCGCGCAACGAACGTCGGTTCGAGTACGTTGTCGGCGTCCAGCGGCAGGACGTACTCGCTCGATGAGACACGGATACCCAGGTTGCGGGCGGCGCCCAGGCCGGAGTTGGCCTGCGTCACGAGCGAGACGCGCGGATTTTCGGCGAGCTCCTCAACAATGCGGTCCTCGGCGGCGAGCGACCCGTCGTTGACGATCACGACCCGTGTGTTTGGGTACGTCTGGTCCAGCGCGCTCCGCACCGTCTCGGCGATGTGGTCCTCGAGCCGGTAGTACGGCACGACGACCGTGACCACGGGCCGGGCCCGGCGCGTCGGTGCGGGCGCTCCCGGCCGAGGGGCGCCGCCCGCCAGGCGGTCGTAGGCCTCGAGAATCGGGGCGGAGTCGATCAGGCGGTCGAACTGCTCCCGGGCGCGGGTCGCGACCTCGGGGCGGCGGACCATCGAGGGGTCGTCGATCAGCTGCGCCAGCCGTTCGGCGAGCGCGCCGCGGCTGGGATCGCGGCTCAACCAGCCGCCCGGCCGCTCCCCCTGCTCATCGGGCGCCCCGACCATCTCGACGAGGCCGCCGACCGGGGTGCTCAGGACGGGCACGCCGGCGGCCAGTGCCTCGAGGGCGACGTTCGGCCAGCACTCCCAGAGCGACGGGACAACGACGAGGTCGTGGCCGGCGAACAGCCCGGGGACCTCTTGCGGCGGGACCTCGGAGAGGAAGCGGATGCGCCAGTCGTGCGGGGTGGCCAGCTCTAGGTGTTCGCGCATCGACAAGCCGCGGGGCGCGGTGTCGGTGTCGCCGCCGACGACCGTCAGGACAACGCCCTGCGCGGACTCGCGGATGCTGCGGATCAGGTTCTCGATGCCCTTGCGACGCTCGAGCCTGCCGAGGAAGAGCACGTGGAGCAGATCGTCGTGCCCACGCTCGACGGGGACGCCCGGCGGCTGCACGGCGTGCAGGTACGGGTGGCGGACCGCCTCGACCGGGGCGACGGCCCCGTCGTAGAAGCGCTCGTATGTGCCTCCGATGTCGCCGCCGCCGACGAGCAGGACGTCGGCATGCCGCAACGCATATCGCTCCAACTCGAACGTCATCCGCGACGTGAAGTCGACCGGCACGTGCCCGTCCAGCACGGAGCACATCTCGACCGACGTGTGGGCGCGGACGGCGACCGTGGTGTCCCGCAGCCAAGCGGCACCCGTACGGGCGGCCTGCACGGTGACCGTGCCCTCGCCCAGGTAGTCGGGGAACTCGATCAGGTCCGGGCCGCGGGATCCGTAGTGCGCGACGAGGGCGTCGTGCACGTCGGCGCTGTAGCGGTGCAGGTCCGTGAAGTACGATCCGGGACCGTTCTCGGGGTCGTCCCGGACGTAGATGACCTCGACGCCGTCGCCGGGGGCGATCAGCGAGCCGGCCTGCTGCGCCGCCTCGAGCGCCGACCGGTTGCCGGCGCGCGTGAGCAGCACGACGTCCGCGTGCGGCGAGAACAGGCGCGCGAGCGCGGAGACGTAGGCGGCGATGCCGCCGCCGTTGGCGGGGGCGACGTCGCGAGACACCAGTGCAATCCGTCGGGTCGACACGTCCGCGAGACCCTAGAGCTCTTCGGCAACGTGCGGCGCGATGCGGGAGTAGACCCAGAGGCCGAGGACGAACGTCCCGACCGTCATCCCCAGCGGGATCAGCATCATTGTCCAGCCACCGATCGCCTGCACCGCAGAGTCGGCGCTGGGATCGAAGATCGAGTGCCGCATTTGCTGCTGCATCACCGCCAGCGGGTTGCACATGACCACCTGCTGAAGGCCCCTGCTGTCGATCGTGTCGATCGGATAGAGGATCGGGGTGCCGTAAAAAAGTGCTAGCGAGACAACCTCCCAGATCGGTGCGATGTCACGGAAGCGGACGAACAGCGCCGACAGCAGGAGCGACAGGCCCAGGACGAAGACCGTGAGCATCGCCAGGACCGGGAAGAACTCCAGCCACGACCAGCGCAGTGGCACCTGCGAAAGCGCGATAAAGACCAGGACCGCGACAAGGTTGACCGCTAGGTTCAGGAGCGCCGTAAGGACCACCGAGACCGGGATCACGATGCGCGGGAAGTGGATCTTCCGGACAAGGCCCTCGGCGGCGGGCACCGCGCGGACCGCGCCCCCGGTCGCGTCGCCGAAGAACTGGTACATCATGATCCCGAACAGCAGAAGCGGCGCGAAGTATTTGACGTCCCTGCTGACCGGGACTATCTCGGTGAACAGCACGTAGTAGACGCCGAAGAACATCGCCGGCCGGACGAGCTGCCACAGGTAGCCCAGGACCGCGCCGAAGAACTTCAGGCGGAACTCGAGGAAGCCGAGGGTCCACGTGAGGTTCGCCATACGGCGGACCGTGCCGACGAACGCTCCCGGCCCGGGGATCCGCTGGCCGCCGGCGGCCTTGATCCGCTCGACGGCGTCCTTGACTTCCGGGGTCTCGACGCGCTCGGGGACGTCCGTCGTCTCGGTGCTCATGACGTCGCTCCCGTCCGCAGGTTCGGGGAGCTGTCGGTGCCGACCGTGCGGACCACCACGTCATGGTCGAGCACCGTGATCGCGCCGGTGTCGTTCGGCCCGGCCGACACGAAGGAGCCGAAGTCTTTCCGGCGGTCGGCGAACTCCAAGTCCGCGGATCCGCGGGAGGCCACGTACGGGGTGACGGTGTAGCGCCCCGACGCCAAGACGTTCTCGAAGCTCACCGTCGCCTCGACCAGGTCGCCGGCCTTGAAGTTGCCGACGGGGCGGGCGACCCAGATCGAGTTGCCCGCGAAGACGGGGCGGTGGTGGTCGTCCTCGACGACGAGCCCGACGGACGGCTCGGCCATATCCTCGGCGAAGCTGATCTCGAACCGCACCACCACAGTGTCCCCACGCTGGATCAGCATGCGGGGCTCGCCCTGATCGTCCTCGACCCACATCCGCTCGATGCGGGCCCGGCCATCGCCCTGGCGGCTGAGATCGTCGGCACCGGCGCCGATCTGGGCCACGGACGCGGCGCGGTCGCCGCTGAAGTTCACGTCGAGGTAGTGCGCGCCGACGCGCTCGGGCTCGCCGAGCTCGATGGTTCGGCCACGCTCCATGAGCATCGCACGGTCGCAGAACCGCTTCACCGCGCCCATGTCGTGGGTAACCAGGATCATCGTCCGGCCCTCGTCGCGGAGCCGGTTGAACTGGTCGAAGCACTTCTGCTGAAACGCGGCGTCGCCGACGGCGAGCACCTCGTCGATCAGCAGCACGTCGGCGTCGACCTGAATCATCACCGAGAACGCGAGCCGAACGTGCATGCCCGAGGAGTAGTTCTTGAGCTTCACCTCCTCGAACTCGCGCAGCTCGGCGAAGTCGATCACCGCGTCGTAGCGCGAGCGGGCCATGGAGGGCGTGAGCCCGAGCATGATTGCGTTGAGCATCACGTTGTCGCGCGCGCCGAGGTCGGGGTTGAAGCCAACCCCCAGCTCGATGAACGTTGAGAGCCGGCCGCGGAGCCAGATGTCCCCCGCGTCGTGGCCGTAGATGCCCGCGAGCATCTTGAGCAGGGTGCTCTTGCCGGAGCCGTTGCGACCAACGATGCCGAAGAACTCGCCCTCCTCGACGGAGAACGAGACATCGTCGACGGCCAGAAACTCGTCGTGGCCGATGCGCCTGAGGGGGTGGAGGGCCCGCTCCTTCAGCGTGTGCGTCTGATGGTGCGGACGACGGAAGGCCTTGCGGACGCCATCTACCACGATCGCTGGAGACGACACGCGATCATGGTTGCAGGATGCCGGGAGGGCTGCGGAGCCGGGCTGCGCGGCGCCCGGCCCGGTCGGTGCGCGCCGTCAGTCGCGGCGCATCCAGCGCCGCCACCGCGCGGGTGCCGAGCCCGGCGCGTGCCGGGTCAGCACCACGGAGAGGTAGCGGTGCTCCGGAAAGCTCTCGACCCGCACGTCGGCGATAGCGGACACGGCGTCCGTGACGTCCACACGGAGCCCGTCGCGCCAGATCACGAAGCGCCCGTCCTCCTCGCGGAAGTTCCACTGGTGGAGCCCGGCGTACTGCATGGCCTCGCCCTCGTCGATCGCGTGGACCAGCGCGACGCGGCACCCCGGTTTCACGACGGCGAGCATCTCCCGGATGCAGCGGAGCGGGTCGTGGCTGTGATCGAGGCAGTTCTGCGCGTAGACCAGGTCGAAGCGCGACGCCGGGAAGAGCGACGAGAGCTTCTCCGCCTCGCCGACCACCAGCGGCACAAGGGACGCCACTCCCGCTTCTGCCAGGAGCTCCGCATAGCGGTCTGCGATCGGGTCGACCGCGGTGATCTCGACGGTGCGTCCGCCCCAGGTCTTGCCGAGGATGGTCAGCGGACCGGACCCGACGTCCAGGACCCGGACGACGGCACCCGGCGACGGGATCTCGTCCGTCAGGTAGGGCTGGAGGGGCGACGACGGGTCCGTCCGCCAGACGTAGTCGAAGGCCCAGTCTCCGCCCTTCTCCGCCAGCCAGCGGCGCCAGAAATCGGTCTCCTCACCGAGGCCGTCCGCCCAGCGCTCCTCGGCGCCTGAGACGCCGCTGGTGCTCTCCGCGCTCATGTCGACAAGTCTAGTCGGCGCCCCCGGCACACCGGCCACGGCGGGCGGGCACCGCGGCGGCAGCCCGGCGCGCCGCCTACCATCCGCGGCGTGCGTTCCGTCTCCGTCGCCATCCCGGTGCTGAACGGCGGCCCACGGCTACGGGCCGTCCTCGCGGCCCTCGCCGACCAGGACGGTCCGAGGTTCGAGCTGGTCGTCTGCGACTCGGGATCCTCCGACGGCTCCGACCACGCTGCCGCCGCGGCCGGCGCCCGTGTCGTGCGCATCGACCGCGCGGAGTTCGGTCACGGCCGGACCCGCAACCTGCTGATGCGCGAGTCCACGGGCGACGTCGTCGTGTTCCTGACCCAGGACGCGATCCCGGCCAGAAGGGACTGGCTGCGGACGATGCTCGCCGCCTTCGACCTGGCCCCCGACGTGGCCCTGGCGTGCGGGCCATACCTGCCCATGCCCGGCGCGACGGTCACGACGTCGCGGGAGCTGGTCGAAATGTTCGCAGGCATGGCCGGCCCGGCCGGCACGCCCCTCTTCTTCCGGCAGGCCGACATCCCGTCGCCGCTGCGGCCTTCGGCCGCGACGTTCCACACCGACGCAAATGGGGCGCTCCTGCGCTCCGCGTGGGCCGGGACGCCGTTCCGCGACGTCGCCTACGCGGAGGACCAGCTGCTGGCAATCGACCTGCTGCGCGCCGGCCACGCCCGGGCCTTCGTCCCGGCGGCGGCGGTAGTCCACTCGCACGACTACCCGTTCGGCGAGCGATTCCGGCGCCTGTTCGACGAGTTCCGGGCGCTGCACGAGGTCTACGGGCTGCGGTCGAGCGCCGCGCCGCGGGAGGTGCTTGGCACCGTCCGGCTGCAGACCGCCCGGGACCGAGCCTGGGCCCTCGCCCACGGGGCCTCTCGCGGCGCGGCCGACCGGGCGACGCTAGCGTCCTTTGTCCACCACACCGAGCGCGCCGCGGCCGCCGTGGCGGGCACCCGCGCCGACCGGCTCCCGCCGCGCGTACGGCAGTGGTGCTCGCGCGACGGCATCGCCGCCGTCGCCCCGCTGAACCTGGACGCCTGACCCCATGGATCTCTCGCTGTACCTCCGCCACCTCCGACGGCTCCTCAGCGGCCTGCCCCGGCGCGCCGCGATGACGGTCCGCTACCTGGGGTGGCGCGAGCTCCTGCGGCGTCTGAGCGCGGCCCCGATGCGGATGCTGCCTGGCAGCGCCGTCGGGATTGGCCCCGACCACGGGCCGGCGCAGACGTGGTACCGCAGGCACGGCCGTCCGGTCGTCATCGTCATCCCCTCGTACGGGTCGCCCGATCTTGTCATGGCGGCCGTCCGCAGCATCCGGAAGACGACCGACGCGTCGAAGATTCGGATCGTCGTCCCGGACGACGGTTCCGCGCCGGAGCACGTGGCCGCCCTCCGGGCCCTGGGGGCGCGCGAAGGCCTCGAGATCGTGGCCGGCGACGAGCAGCGCGGCTTCGCCGCTAACTGCAACCGCGGCCTGGCGCTCGTCGGTGCCGGCGAGGACGCGGTGCTCCTGAACTCCGA
>WLOB01000239.1 GCA_009699505.1 Actinomycetota bacterium
AGACCGTCGACCTCTCCTACGTCGACCAGTCGCGCGACAACCTCGACCCGAACAACAACGTCTGGGAGGAGATCTCGGAGAAGCTCGACTACGTCAAGGTCGGCGACCGCGAGATGAACTCCCGCCAGTACGTGGCGTCCTTCAACTTCAAGAAGGGCGACCAGCAGAAGAAGGTCGGCAACCTCTCCGGCGGTGAGCGCAACCGCGTCCACCTGGCCAAGCTGCTGCGCCGCGGCGGCAACCTGCTGCTGCTGGACGAGCCGACCAACGACCTCGACACGGAGACGCTGCAGGCGCTCGAGGAGGGCCTCCTCGCGTTCCCGGGCTGCGCGGTGGTCATCTCCCACGATCGCTGGTTCCTGGACCGCATCGCGACCCACATCCTCGCGTTCGAGGGCAACTCGACCGCCACGTGGTTCGAGGGCAACCTGCAGGCGTACGAGGCGTACCGCCGCGACCAGCTGGGCGACGAGGCCGACCGGCCGCACCGCCTCTCCTACAAGAAGCTCGCCAGGTGAGGCCGGGCGCCTGAGGTCGTGGGGATGGCGGACCGCTCCGACCCGCCCCCGATCCGCGCGTCGGACGCCGAGCGCGACGGCGTCATGGACGCGCTGCGCGACGCCGCCGCCGAGGGGCGGCTGACGTTCGAGGAGCTCGCCGACCGGATCGACGCCGCGGGGCGCGCCGTGACCCGGGACGACCTGGCCGCCCTGACCGCCGACCTGCCGCCCACGGGCGAGCACCGGGTGGCGGGCCTGCCGGGCGCCGTCGCGCCCGCCGACGGTCCGGGCACCGCCGTGCGGGCCCCGGAGAACCGCCGCTCCGTCTTCGGCGACGTCCGGCAGGCCGGGGCGTGGCGCGTCCCGTACGTCAGCCGCTGGTCGACCGTCTTCGGCGACATCGACATCGACCTGCGCGAGGCCGTCGTCTCGCACGGGCGGATCGAGATCGACGCGCAGACGGTCTTCGGCGACGTCACGCTGCTGGTGCCCGAGGGCGTCGTCGTGGACGTGCGCAGCCGGACGGGGTTCGGCGTCGTCCGGCAGGAGGCCGGGGAGTCCGGGCCCGCCGGGGCCCCGGTCGTCGTCCTCACGGGCGGCTCGTGGTTCGGCGACGTGCGCGTCCGGGCCAAGCGGCTGCGGGAGCGCCTCGCCGACGTGCTGCGCGGCCGCCTCGGCCCCTGAGGACCCGGCGCGTACACCTGCTCAGGAGACCTTTACGTGGTTCGGCGCCCCATGGACGGGTACGCGTGCACCGACGGAGGAGCGGCGTCCGTGGACCCGCGCCTCCCGGACCCCACGATCCAGGACGTAGACATGAGCGAGAACACGGACAAGCTGAAGGGCCGCGTCAAGGAGACCGCCGGCGCCGCCACCGGTGACGACGAGCTCAAGGCCGAGGGCAAGACCGACCAGAACGCCGGCAAGCTCAAGGAGAAGGTCAACGACACCGTCGACTCGGTGAAGGACAAGCTCACCGGCAAGTAGTCCGGGCGCCCGCGGGCGCCCTCCCGATCCGGGCCGCATCCTCCACGGCGCCCGGACCGCGCGCCCCGACCCGTCGCCCGACCAGGCGGCGGGTCGTCGTCGTTCCGGGGCCGCCGACGCGCCCCGGCGGCCGTGCCCCGCGGGCCACGCCCACCCATGCGGGGCCGTCCGCGGGCCCACGCCCTCCACGCCCTCCACCCGTTCCGTGCTCCCCCGCCCCGGGTAGCGTGGGGACGTGCCCCGCGTCTCCGTCGTCGAGTTCACCGATCCGGCGTGCCCGTTCGCCTACAGCGCCGAGCCCGTCCGCTGGAAGCTGGCCTGGCGCTTCGGCGACCAGCTCGACTGGTCCGTCCGCCTGGTCGGCCTGGCGCGCGACGCCGCCGCCCAGGAGGCCAAGGGGTTCGACGCCGTGCGCAACGCCGAGATCCTGCGCGACTTCGACCGCTTCGGGATGCCGCTGAGCACCGCGGAGCGCCGCGAGCCCGCCGGCTCGTGGGACGCCTGCCGACTCGTCGTGGCCGCCCGTCGCGACGACGAGGACGGCGCCGTGCGGCTGCTCCGCGCCCTGCGCGTCGCAGGGCTCGCCGAGGCCCGGCCGATCGACAACCCCGACGTCCTCTCCGACGCCTGCGAGTCCGCCGGCCTGTCGCCCGATCCGCTGCTCGAGCGGCTGCGCGATGACGCCACCGAGCGCGACTTCCGCGCGGACTGCGACGCCGCCCGCACCCCCGGCCCGGCGGCGCTGGCGATGGACCACAAGCTCGCCGACGTCGAGGACGACTGGGACGGCGCCTCGGGCCCCTCCGGCCGCCGCTACACCTGCCCGACCTTCGTGTTCACGGTGCAGGACGACGAGGGGGCGGTCGCCGAGGTCCCGGGCTTCCAGCCGTGGGCCGCCGTCGAGGCCGTGGTCGCCAACCTTGCCCCCGGCCTGGAGCGCCGGGACTGGCCCGAGGACCCCGCCGAGGTCCTGCGCTGGGCGCCGGTGCCGCTGGCCACGCAGGAGCTCGCGGACCTGATGGACGTCGACCGCGACGAGGCCCGCGAGCGGCTGCGCGCCGCGGGCGCCACGGAGCACGAGGTCGGCACGGACGCGTTCTGGTCGCTCGCGTGAGCGGCCCCGCGCGACGGGTGCCGATGCGTCCGACCCGGGCCCGGCCCGCGTAGCCCGGACGTGCGCCTGACCTCCCCCGTCCGGGTCCCGGGCGTCCCGCTGCAGCGCCCCGTCCGGGTCGCCGGCGGCGCCCTGCAGGGACCGGCCCGGATCGCCGGCGCGGTGCTGCAGACCCCGGTGCGGGTCGCGAGCACCGTCCTGCCCGGGCCCACGCGCCTGGCCGGGTCGCTGCTGCCGCTCGGCCTGACCCCCGCCGAGGTCGACGCACCGCGGCGCGCGCCCGCGATGCCGCCGGCCGGCGACGGACCGCCGCTGGGCCTCGGCCCCGGCTCGCTCGTCTGGCGCCTCTTCGCCGAGTCCTACCAGGCGCTCACGGCCGGCTCGATCGGCCTCCTGCAGACGATGCACCCCGCCATCGGCCAGTCCCTCCAGGACCACTCGAACTTCTTCGAGGACCCGCTCGACCGCATCTTCCGGTCCCTGCCGCACATCATGCGCGTCGTCTACGCGGACCCGTTCGCCGCGCCCGGCCCGACCGCCCAGGGCGAGCTCGTCCGCAGCTTCCACGGGTCGATCAAGGGCACGGACGACCAGGGCCGGGACTACGACGCGCTCGACGGCGAGACGTTCTTCTGGGCGCACATGACCTTCGTCTACGGGATCGTCGCCGGCAGCGACCGCCTCGGCCTGCCGCTCACGGAGGAGCAGCGCGACCAGCTCTTCGCGGAGGCGCTCCTCTGGTACCGCCGCTACGGCGCGAGCGAGGACGGGATCCCGGAGACGCGTGCCGAGCTCGAGGCCTGGTGGACGCACATGTGCCGCGACGTGCTCGAGCACAACGCGACGTCCCAGGGCATCCTCGACGCCGCGAAGGACGGGGTCCCGTGCCCGGTCCCGGGCCTGCCCGAGCCGGTCTGGGAGCTGATCCAGCGGCCTCTCCTGACCGCCTGGCTCTGGGTCGGGGTCGGCCTGCTGCCCGAGGACTGCCGGGACACCCTCGGCGTGGCGTGGACGGACCGCGACGAGCGGCGGCTCGCCCTGCTCCGGACCGCGATCCGCTCGTGCAACGGCCTGCTGCCGCCGTTCGTGCGCTACCACCCGCTCGCCTACGCGGCGATGCGGCAGATCGCCCGGGAGCAGCGCGTGTCGTTCCGCCGGGCGGTCGACGGCCCCGTCTGAGGCCGGCGCGACCGGCCGTCGAGGAAGGCCCGACCGCTCGGCTCAGCCGGCGGCGACGGCCGCCCGGACCTCGTCGACCAGGACCCGTCGGCCCGCACGGCCCTCCGTCGTCGGCAGGAGCGGGAAGACGTGGAGCTGGCCCTCCGCCTCGTGCAGCGTCACGTCGACGCCGGCCTCCCGGGCGCGGGCGACGAGCAGCCGGGCGTCGGGGTTCGTGATGTCGCGCGTCCCCGTGTGGACGCTCACGGATCCCAGCCCGGCGAGGTCGCCGAACAGCGGGCTGACCACGGGATCCGTGAGCGACCGGTCGCCGCGCCAGAGGTCGGCGAGGACGCGGGCACCCTCGACCCCGAGCCACGGGTCCGACGGCTGGACGGTCGGGATCTCCGGGTTGGCGAACGTCAGGTCGAGCGCGGGCGAGATCAGCACCGTGCGGGCCGGGCGGACGTCGTCGCGGTCGCGCAGCAGCAGCGCCGCCGACAGCGCGATCTGGCCGCCCGCCGAGTCGCCGCCGACGAGCGAGGGCCCGTGGTCCTCCCCGCTCCGCAGCACGAGGTCGGCGATCCACGGCACGACCTCCCCGGCGGTCGCGAACGGCACCAGGGGGTAGATCGGCACGGTCACCGCGACGCCGGCCTCCGCGGCGAGCTGCGCGACGAGGTGCCAGTGCTGCGGGGCGATCTCGTTCACCCACCCGCCGCCGTGCGCGTAGACCAGCCCGCCGACGGGGCGCCGGTCCCGGGGCGTCACGAGGTACACCGGCCGGCCGTCGTCGCGCCGGGCGTGCACCGCGACATCGCGACGCAGGCGGGCCGGGGGGCCGGGGGCGGCCGGCCGGATCGCCTGCGCCCGGACGTGGGCCCGCGCGCCCTGCGCCGTCACGTACGTGCGGTTGCGGCGGGTCGCGCGGATCGCGGCGGCGACGAGACGGGAGGACGGGCT
Source organism: Actinomycetota bacterium (assembly GCA_009699505.1). GTDB lineage: Bacteria > Actinomycetota > Thermoleophilia > Solirubrobacterales > Solirubrobacteraceae > Patulibacter. The sequence goes on from WLOB01000239.1 coordinate 4,723, forward strand.
GGGCATGGGAGGGCTCCTCGAGGGACGGTCGCGCCGGGGTCGCGAGTCGACCGGCGACGGTACCCGGACGGGGGCGGACCCGCCCGCCCCGGACCCGCCCGCGGCCCGTCCGTCCCGCCCCCACGGGCTCGCTCCCGCGTCGCGCTAGCGTCGACCCGTGCCCACCGTCGACGTCACGACCTTCACCGACCCGGCCTGCCCGTTCGCCTACAGCGCGGAGCCGATCCGCTGGCGCCTGCGGTGGCGCTACGGCGACCAGCTGCGCTGGTCCCTGCGGATGGCGGGGCTGTCGGAGAGCGGCGCCTCGTACGAGCGGATGGGCTTCACGCCGGAGCGGGCAGCGGCGGTCCTGCGGAACTTCGACTCCGACGGCCAGCCGCTGTTCACGGGCGACGCCCGGCCCGTCGGCGCCACCTGGCCCGCCTGCCGCGCGATCGTCGCGGTGCGCGAGAAGCGCGGGGTCGACGCGTCCGTGTCGCTGCTGCGGCGCCTGCACGTCCTGGCCCTGGGCGAGGGCCGCGAGCTGAGCGCGGACGACACGATCGACACCGCCATCGGCCAGGTCGGCCTCGACCCCGCCGAGGTCCGCGCCTGGATCGCCGAGGACGCCGTCGAGCAGGCGTTCCTGACCGACCTGCACGACACCCGGCACCCCGGCCCCGCCGCGCTCGCGCTGGACGCGAAGCTCGCGGGCTCGGGCGAGGACTGGAAGCCGCGCGACGGCGAGGACGCCGGTCCCGGCCGGCGCTACACCTGCCCGAGCTACATCGTCTCCGTCGGCGACCACGTCCTGGAGGCGCCTGGGTACCACACGGCCCTGACCATCGAGACCCTCGTGGCGAACGTCGCCCCGGACCTCGAGCTGCGCCCGTGGGCGGAGGACGTCGCCGAGGTCCTCGCGTGGGCGGCCGGCGAGCCGCTCTCGACGCAGGAGATCGCCGGGGTCCTGAACCTCGAGGGCGATCGCGAGGAGGCCCGCGCGCGCCTCGTGGCCGCCGGCGCGCAGGAGCACCCCGTGGGCAACGACGCCTACTGGACCGCGGGCTGAGCCGCGGCGGCGGCGGGGACTGACCGGGCCGGGGCCCGGCGGCGTCCCCTCCGCCGTCGCGCCCGCCCTCAGGCCCGCGCGAGGTCCTGCAGGAACGCGACCTGCGCGACCGCGGCGCGCTCGAGGTCGGCGAGGTCCACGGACTCGTCGCCCGCGTGGATCCGCGAGCGCTCGTCGCCCGGGCCCCACAGCACGAACGCCGCATCGGGGTAGATCGTCGAGAGGTCGGCGCAGAGCGGGATCGCGCCGCCCGAGCCGATCCGCACGGCCGGCACCCCGTAGCCCGACTCGAGCGCGCGTCCGGCGGCCTCGGCCACCGGCCCCTCGCCGGCGAGGATCGCGCCGGGTGCGCCGGGCCCCTCGGCCACGGTCACCTGCGCGCCCCACGGCACGTGCGCGAAGACGTGGGCGATCACGGCCTGCGCCGCGGCCGCCGGGTCCTGGGTCGGCGCGAGGCGGACGCTGAGGCGCGCCCTCGCCCGGGGGATCAGCGCGTTGGCGGCCGTGTCGACCGTGGGCGCGTCGATGCCGATGGCGGTGACGGACGGGCGCACGAAGAGCTGGTCGGCGATCGGGCCCTGCCCGAGCAGGTCGACGCCCTCGAGCACGCCGGTCTCGGCGCGCCAGGCCTCCGGCTCGATCTCGGCGCCGTCCCACGGCAGCACGTCGAGGCCCTCGACGGCGACGGAGCCGTCGTCGTGGTGCAGCGAGGCGATCAGGCGCGACAGGGCCAGCAGCGCGTCGGGTCCCGGGCCGCCGGCGACCCCGGAGTGGACGGGCGCCTCGAGCGTGTCGATCGTGACGTCGACGACCGCCATGCCGCGCAGCGACGTGGTCAGCGTCGGCGCCCCCGTCGCGACGTTCGAGCCGTCCGCGATGACGAACGCGTCCGCGCGGAAGCGGTCGGGGTCGGCGGCCACGAGCTTGGAGAGCGTGCCGTTGCCGGTCTCCTCCTCGCCCTCGATC